>DATDQD010000131.1:0-2701 GCA_035292425.1 Bacteroidota bacterium | reverse complement strand
ACCGGGGACCCCCTGACGATGTACCTGTCGGACATTTACACGGTGTCCGCGAACCTCGCGGGCCTGCCGGGGATCAGCATCCCGTGCGGACACGACGCGAAGAACCTGCCCATCGGTCTCCAGCTTCTCGGGCGCCGTTTCGGGGAACAGGCGATCCTCCGCGCCGCAGATTTTCTCGAAAAAAACTGAATCGATTACACCCGCAGAACGCAGATGAGCATACTGGTCAATAAGAATACGCGGGTCGTCGTCCAGGGTATCACCGGCGGCGAAGGCACCTTCCACACACAGCAGATGATCGACTACGGCACGAACGTCGTCGCCGGAGTCACCCCCGGCAAGGGCGGGGTGATGTACAGGGGGAACGCTCAGTACGGTTTCCGGAAGGCCGTCCCCGTCTTCAACACGGTCGCCGACGCCGTCCACGAACAGGGGGCCGACGTGAGCGTGATCTTCGTCCCCGCCGGGTTTGCGGCAGAGGCCATCATGGAATCGGCGGCCGCGGGAATCCGGCTGGTGGTGACGATCACCGAGGGCATCCCGGTCCGCGACATGCTGGGGGTGTTCGAGTACATTTCTAAAATGGGCACCCGGCTGATCGGGCCGAATTGTCCCGGCATCATCACGCCAGGGGAATGCAAGATCGGCATCATGCCGGGGTTCATCCACAGGCCGGGGAAAGTGGGGGTCATTTCCAGGAGCGGCACGCTCACCTATGAGGCGGTCTGGCAGGTCTCGGAGCTCGGCCTCGGGCAGTCCACCTGCATCGGCATCGGCGGGGACCCGATCATCGGGACAAAATTCGTCGACGCGCTCAGGCTTTTCAATGAAGACGACCGGACCGACGCCGTCATCATGATCGGTGAGATCGGGGGCTCCGCCGAGGAAGAGGCCGCGGAGTACGTTAAAATGCATTTCAAAAAGCCGGTCATCGGCTTCATCGCCGGCAGGACCGCGCCCCCGGGCAGGCGGATGGGCCACGCCGGCGCCATCATTTCCGGCGGGAAGGGGACCGCGGCCGAGAAGATGGCGGCCATGAAAAAGGCGGGCATCCACGTCGTGGAGAGCCCGGCGGCCATCGGGTCCACGCTGGTGAAAATTCTCGGGACGAAGGCGACACGCAGGACGGTGGCGCCCAGGACCGCTGCGAAAGCGCGCCGCCCGCGTCCCGCCCGGAAAAAAGCCGCGGCCGGAAAGAAGCGGCGATGAATCATTCCCCCGGATTTTTACGCCTGGTCGAAGACGCGAAGAAACGAGTCAGGGAGACGACCCCCGAAGCCGTGCACGAGCGCATGAATCGTGCGGAAAAGTTTCTGCTGGTGGACGTCAGGGAGGAGTCGGAGTTTGCGGCCGGGAGAATCCCGGGGGCGGTCCATATCGGGCGCGGCATCCTGGAGCGCGACATCGAAGAGAGGGTGCCCGATCACTCGGCCGCGATCATCCTCTACTGCGGGGGCGGTTTCCGTTCCGCGCTGTCGGCGGACAATCTTGGCAAGATGGGGTACACGAACGTCGTCTCCATGGACGGCGGCTGGCGCCGGTGGAACGAACTGGGCTACGAAACTGTACGATAACCATCAACAACGCACACGGAGCATACAGTGGCAGAACAGACCCTCGCGATACTGAAGCCGGATTGCGTGAAGAAAAACCTCACCGGCGCGGTCATCGCGCATATTGAGAAGGCGGGTTTTAAAATCCTCGGAATGAAAAAAATCAGGCTCTCGAAGGAGGCGGCCGGCGGTTTCTACGCGGTCCACAAGGGGAGGCCCTTCTACGACGGTCTGGTGGAATTCATGAGCTCGGGCCCCTGCGTGCCGATCGCCCTCGAGAAGGAGAACGCCGTGGCCGATTTCCGGATACTGATCGGCGCGACCGATCCGAAGGAAGCGGCCCAGGGCACGATCCGGAAACTCTACGCCGACAACAAGGGAGAGAATATCGTCCACGGGTCGGACTCCCCGGAGAACGGCAGGGTCGAGATCGCGTACTTCTTCAGCGCCCGCGAGCTGGCCGATCTCCGCTGACGCTCGTCAGCCGGTGTCGCGCTGACGCCGCGCTTCCGAGAGGAAGACGGCGCACGCGCTGCTCACGTTGAGCGAATCGGTCCCCTTCCACATCGGTATCGCCACGCGGCGTTCGCAGGCGGCGAGCACGGCCGGCCTGATTCCCGTCCCCTCGTGCCCCATCACGATGCAGACGCTCCCGGTCAACTCCGTCGAGAAGAGGCTTGAATCTCCCGCCGGATCGGCCGCAATGGTCCCGATTCCCGCCCGCGAGGCGAGCGCGGAGAGTGTCGAGGCGAGATCAGCCGAATGGTGGATCGGGAGGCCGAACACCGTTCCCATCGACGCCCGCACCGCCCGCCTGAGGTAGGGGCTCGACGAGGTTTCCCCGCAGATGAGCGCGTCGACGCCGAACGCCGCGCAGTTTCTCACCACGAGGCCGACGTTTTCCGCGTTCACCAGGTCATCGAGCGCTACATAAAGCCGCGCTCCGCCGGCGGCGTCGCGGATGAGCTCGTCGGGCGTGATTTCGGCGGGGGTCTCCGCCACGGCCATGATCCCCTGGTGGAGGTTGAACCCCACGATCGATTCCAGGAGGTCCTTCCGGGCGAGAAATATTTTCGAGCCGGAGACGAAGGCGCCCCGCGCGGCGGCGCCCTCGCCCCCGGGGAACAGCGTCCCGAACCATTCGGGCG
>DATDQD010000130.1:0-9166 GCA_035292425.1 Bacteroidota bacterium | reverse complement strand
GGGGTTGAACGTGCTCGGTTCGTCCCTCTCGGCCGGGGCGACCGGTGAAGGTACTCCCGCGCCGCCGGTCGTAACGACACGGCGCGGATCGTTCGACCTCCGGATCGGGATCCCGCCGTTCACGATGTTCGGCGAAATTGTCCTTGCCGTCGCCGAAGTGCCGTGGATCGCCGGCGCGCTTTTCACGCCGTCGGAGAAGACCAGGATCGTGATCGTGCGGAGGTTCTACCCGGCCGCGCCCGAATTCCGGAGGACATTTGGTTTCGCCGACGGATCGACGGGGCAAAACGAGGCGGGGACCTACTTCGGGGCCGAAATATCCCTTTCTCCCGGCCTGATCGCGGCCGGATATCTCGACTTGGTGTCGAGTCCCGCCCCGGGACCGGGAGCATTTTTCCCCTCATCCGGCATCGACCGCCTGATATCGATCCGCTGTCTCCTTTCAGAACGTTTCAGCATCGAAACCAGGTACCGCGCCCGCGCCACCGATGTGACGGCAAACGAAAGTGCGGGAGCGGGACCCCGGACCCCCGGCAACGCTGTGAAGCGCGAGGAGAAAATCCGTTGCGAAATCCGCTGGAAACCCGCGGAACACCTCAGCTGCAGGTTCCGGATGGAATACGCCGCGGCGTCACCCGGTGCGAAAAATGAGACCGACCGGGGATCGGCGGGTTTCGCGGAGCTGGCGGTGGAACCGTCCCGGGGAGTGACCATCCACTCGCGGCTCCAGCTGTTCGGCACCGATTCCTTCGTGTCGAGGATCCATGCGGCGGAGGCGGACCTTCCCGGGACGCTCACGAATGCGGTGCTCTCGGGGGAGGGTTCGCGCTGGTACGTAATCTGCTCCTGGCGCCTGTCGGAACATCTCCGTGTCTCAGCGAAATATTCCAGGCACCGCCGCGACGATCGGCCGAACAGCGGTCCGGGCGCCGGAACGCTCCCGTCGGACATCATCGAAAAGGCGGGGTTCCAGCTCGACCTGGCCTTCTGAACCGGTGGGGGGAATTCTGAATATCGGCCCGGCACCACGGCACTACGGTACCAGGGCTCCGCGGCGTATTTTGAGCTTCCTTCTGTTTTTTGTATTTTTAGCGAATCTATGTCCGGGAATTCCAAAAAAGAGAAGGTTGTCGTCGCGATGAGCGGCGGCGTTGATTCCTCGGTGGCGGCGTGCGTCCTCCTCCGGGAGGGATACGACGTCGTGGGCATCACGATGAAGACCTACACGTTCGACGAGGTGGGAGGGAACGTCGGAAACGAGACGAGCTGCTGCGGCCTCGACGCGTTCAACGACGCCCGGCGCGTGGCCGTCCATCTCGGGATCCCCCACTACGTGGCCGATTTCACCGGCGAGTTCGAGTCGGAAGTGATCGAAAACTTCGAGGAAGAATATCTCAGGGGGCGGACACCGAACCCCTGCATCATCTGCAACAGGAAAATCAAGTGGGGGGCGCTCCTCCGCAAGGCGGAATCCCTCGGGGCCTCGTACCTGGCGACCGGCCACTATGCCAGGACGGAATTCGATGCGACGACCGGGCGGCACCGCGTTCTCCGCGCGCGGCATCATCAAAAAGACCAATCGTACGCCCTCTGGGGGCTCGGCCAGGAGGCCCTCTCGAGGACGCTCTTTCCCCTGGGGGACCTGACGAAGGAGGAGGTCCGGGCCATCGCCCGGGAGAACGGCATCCCAACGGCCGAGAAGGAGGAAAGTTTCGAGATCTGCTTCGTGGCGGACAACGATTACCGGCGCTTTATCGCCGAACGCCATCCCCTCCGGCTGGCCTCGATCCCCCCCGGCGACATTCTTCACCGGGGGGAAAAAGTCGGCATCCACAGGGGATATCCCTACTACACGATCGGCCAGAGGAGCGGGCTCGGCGCCTTCGGCCGGAAGATGTATGTGACATCCATCGACCCGGAAATGAATACCGTCACCGTGGGTGACGCCTCCGATCTGATGCGCAGATCGCTCATCGCCGGCGAACTGAACATGGTCTCCATCCCCGCCCTGAGCGAAGGGATGACGGTCACCGCCCAGGTACGGTACAGGGATGAACCGGGAGACGCGACTGTGTACGAGGCCGGTGAAGGAAGGATCAGGATCGAATTCCAGCAGCCGAAAAGGGCCATCACCCCCGGGCAATCCGTGGTCTTCTACGACGGGGAGCTCCTGCTCGGCGGCGGTCTGATCGAACGGGCGGGGGAATAAAAAAGGCGGTCGTAACGACCGCCTGGTGGTGGATTATTGAATGAGTAGCCTCGTTGTTCTCTCAATGGATGGTACAAAACGGGTCCGATTGATTCAAGAGCGATTTCCCGAAATACCCGATTATTTAACCAGGTGATGACAGAATGAAACCGAGCAACCGGGACGCGCTGAAGAAACTCCGCGAGTTGAAGGAAAAGGCCCTGAAGGGCGGGGGCGACAAGCGGATAGAGGAACAGCATAAAAAGGGGAAGCTGACCGCCCGGGAACGCCTGGAGATCCTTCTCGATCCGGACACTTTCGAAGAGATGGACGCGCTGGTCGAGCACCGTTCCAGCGATTTCGGCCTCGACCGTCAGAGGGTGCCGGGGGACGGGGTGGTCACGGGATCGGGTAAAATTTTCGGACGACTCGTCTTCGTTTTCAGCCAGGATTTCACGGTCTTCGGCGGTTCTCTCTCGGAGGCCCACGCCGAAAAAATATGCAAGATCATGGACATGGCCCTGAAAGTCGGTGCCCCGGTGATCGGCCTGAACGACTCGGGCGGCGCCCGCATCCAGGAGGGGGTTGTGAGCCTGGGGGGCTACGCGGAGATTTTTCTCAGGAATACGCTCGTCTCAGGAGTCATCCCGCAAATCTCGGCCGTCCTCGGCCCCTGCGCCGGCGGAGCGGTCTATTCCCCCGCCATCACCGATTTCACCTTCATGGTGAAGAACACGAGTTACATGTTCGTCACCGGCCCGAACGTGGTCCGGACGGTGACGCACGAGGACGTATCGTTCGAGGACCTCGGCGGGGCGATGACGCACGCCTCGAAGTCGGGAGTGGCGCATTTCGCCTGCGAAAACGAAATCGAATGCCTCACGTCTATCCGCCGGCTGGTGACCTTTCTCCCCGCCAACAACCTCGCGGAGCTCCCCGCGGTGGAGTGCACGGACGATCCCGGGAGGCGGGAAATGCGGTTGAACACCCTCATCCCCGAAAATCCCAACAAGCCGTACGACATGAAGGAGGTCATCCGGCTGATCGTCGACGAAGGGGACTTCTTCGAGGTGCACGAACACTACGCCGCGAACATCCTGGTCGGATTCGCCCGGCTCGGCGGTCGGCCGGTGGGCATCGTCGCCAACCAGCCCGCCGTCCTTGCCGGAGTGCTCGACATCGATTCTTCCGTCAAGGCCGCCCGTTTCGTCAGGTTCTGCGATGCTTTCAATATCCCCCTCGTGGTGTTCGAGGACGTCCCCGGCTTTCTCCCCGGCACGGACCAGGAGTGGAGGGGAATCATCAAGCATGGCGCGAAGCTGCTCTATGCGTTCTCTGAGGCGACGGTTCCGAAAATCACCGTCATCACGAGGAAAGCCTACGGCGGCGCCTACGACGTCATGAATTCCAAGCACATCCGGGGGGATTTCAATTTCGCCTGGCCGTCCGCTGAAATCGCGGTGATGGGGCCGAAGGGGGCCGTGGAGATCATCTTCAAAAAGGAGATCGAGAAGGCCCCGGACAGGGAAGCGGCCCTCGACGAAAAGGTCGAGGAGTATAGGAAGAAATTTGCGAACCCTTACATCGCCGCCGCGCGGGGATATCTCGACGACATCATCGAGCCGGAGTCTACCCGCGAACGGCTGATCCGCTCCCTCGCGACTCTTCGCAACAAAGTCGACTCGAATCCACGGAAAAAGCATGGAAATATACCGTTATAAGTGTGTCCATTATCACTGTTCCTTAAAAAACTCCTTGACAGTAGACGCTCGAATCTCTATATTTTCAACAGTATTTCGAAAAACACTCATAATTGGGTCGAATTTTGAGAACTATTTCTGTTGTTATCATAATTCTGGCCATTTTGGCCGGCTGTTCGCAGGATCCAACCCGGGAAGAGGATCGATCCGTCCCATCGAACGGCGCCAAACGGTCTATTGCAGGACCGTCCACCCCTACCGCAATGCGCCTGGAAACGACCCTCCCCGGCGAAGAGGAATTCTCGCCCGACACCCTTCAGGAGGATGGGCTTACCCTGCAATTACTTGAACGGGCCCGCCAGCATTATCTTTCCGCCCTGGATGCCATGGAAGGCGGGGATTCGAGCCGTTCGACATCGGAATTTGAATTTTCCATTGAAATCCTCAACCAGCTCGGCTATTATCCCGGAATCGATACCAACAGGGAATTCAACGGGCTGAGCCGCAGCGTCGTCGAGGATTACGAAAAATACATCGTCTCTCTCGACGAAATCGACCCGAATTCCTCGGTCTTCGCGCTCCTCGAAAAACTCAACCAGATGACCGACGAGGGGGAACCGGCGGGGGGGAACGACACGACCACAGTCATCCCGACCAGCTCCATCCCGCTCGTCGTCAACGGTCTCGTTCAGCAGAACATTTCCGCTTACCAGGGGAACGCGCGGAGGCATTTCGAACAGTGGCTCATCCGCTCGGGGAAATATTTTCCCATGATGCGGAAGGTCTTCGGCGAGGAAAACACGCCCGCGGAGTTGATGTATCTCGCGATGATCGAGAGCGGGCTGAGGCCGACGGCCAGGTCCTGGGCGAAGGCGGTCGGCATGTGGCAGTTCGTGAAGGGGACCGGGGCGCTTTACGGGCTCAACGGCAATTTCTGGCACGACGAACGCCGCGATCCGGAGAAGGCGACCAGGGCGGCGGCCAGGCACCTCAACGATCTCTACCAGGAATTCGGCGACTGGTATCTCGCCCTTGCCGCTTACAACTCAGGCGCGGGCAGGGTCAATCGCGCCATCAGGCGAAGCGGTTCGAGGGACTTCTGGTCACTGCGGCCGTTTCTCCCGAGAGAGACCAGGAATTACGTTCCCCAGTACATCGCAGCGGCGGTCGTGGCGATGGATCCGCTGACGTTCGGTTTCGATGTCTCCCCGGCGGAACCTCTTTCGTACGAGGTCGCCAGGATCGAAGATTGCGTCGACCTCAAGGTGCTCGCCAGGTGCGCCGGCACCAGCGTGGACGTGCTGCAGGACCTGAACCCGGAACTCCTCCAGTGGTGCACGCCCCCGGGCGGCGGCTACGATCTCCGGATCCCGGCGGGCGCGCTCGTCGCCTTCAACCAGAATTATGCGGACGTCCCCGATTCCGAGAAACGGGACTGGCTCGTCCATAAAGTGCGCAGGGGAGAAACACTCGGCGGTATAGCGCGGAAATACGGCGTGACCGCCTCGTTGATCGCCGAAACCAACCGGCTGACGTCCAATAAAATCATCAGCGTGGGGAAGCAGTTGAGGATCCCGGTGCCCGCGGGCGGCAGGAGCGCTTCCGCGATGCTCGCGTCCGCGGAACGCAGGCCGACCGCTCCCGATGCCCCGGCCCGCTCCACGAAACGGCTCAGGAACACGCGCGGCAAGGAAAGACTTTCGTACGTCATCAACAGGGGGGAGACCCTCGGCCGCATCGCCGAACTGTTCGACGTCCGTGTCAGCGACCTCCGCCTCTGGAACGAGATCCCCTACGGCGCGCCGATCCGGCTCGGGGATACGCTGGCAGTGTACGTTTCCGCAGACAAGTCCGCCGTCTATGCGGGAATCGCCTCAATGGACGACCAGCAGAAGGCAACGCTGGTGGAATCGAAGCGAACGGTCCAGTCCGAGGCGGCACAGTCCGCAGGTTCGTGGGTAAAATACCGGGTCCGTTCGGGCGACAACCTCGGCTCGATCGCGCGGCGCCACGGTGTCAGCGTGACCGATGTCCGGAACTGGAACGGGCTCAGGTCGAATACGATTTTCGCGGGGAAGCTCCTTGATATCCAGATCGACGGCCCCGAAAAAGAACGGACTCCCTCAGTCCGCAACATCGCCGCGGCGAAAAATCCCGACTCCGGGAAAAACCTCGTCTCGTACACCGTCAGAAAAGGCGATACGCTGGAAGGAATCGCCTCCACGTTCGGCGTCAGCGTCCGGGACCTGAAAAAATGGAACGGTATCCGGGGCTCGCGCATCGTCGTCGGACAGGAACTGCTCATCTATACCTGAAGGAAGTTTCTGCTCGGGAAATAAATCCCCCGTATAATTTCCAAACGAACCCCGGTCCGCAAGCACCGGGGTTTTGTTTTACATCCATTTCATGGTGAATCTGCGGGCCCCTTGATTTTCTCCGAGGGGGGAGTATATTGGAGGTATCCCATCGGTATTCCAGCTCTCTGCGGTATGGTCATAAAATATATCTGCACCCTTTCCGTTCCCGTCGTTTTCCTGCTGTCTTGCCCTGCCGCAGCCCGGCTCAGCGTCCCTGTGTCTCCCGTTACCCCATCCGATTTCTCCGGCGGCGACGAATCCGCTTTTAATGGGCTGGCCTCAGGCCCTTCGCTGAAACTCGAGACGGTTTCACAGCAGTGGAGCCTCAAACTCGGCGCGTGGGTGGACGCGCGGAGGGAAGTATACAGCTACGATGGGGGCGGATTGGTATCGGAATACCTGGTGCAGTCTCCGGGGCCGTCGGGATGGAAGCCCCAGAGCCGGACGATCTATAGAAGGACCGCCGCGGGCCTGGTTCTGCAATCGTTGCAACAGCGGTGGAGCGGATCGGACTGGAACGATGCCGGCAGAACCACCTACGCATACGACGGCGAAGGGCGACTGTTGGAAAGGCTCGGTCAGACGCTGGTCCTCGGCCAGTGGGAAAATCGTTCGGGGACTTATTATAAATATGATTCACTTGGTCGCACCATCCGGGACGACAGGCTGAAGGGGTACGGCGGGATGTGGCGGAGTGGAACGCGGCGACTCTATTCCTTCGTGGGAGCAACATCACTCAGGAGCCGTCTCCAATCCCTCAGGCTGTCAGACACGGTCTGGACCAATTCCTCACAGTCTTTTTATGAATATGACAGCCTCGGGCGGCTGGTATCACAACTGTCCCAGCGCTGGAAAAACGATACCTGGGTGGATGGTGCCCGCACTGAATACGCATACACGAACCGCGGTTTCCTCGCGGATCGCATATCGCGGACGATCTCCGGCGGCGAGTGGTGGAACCAGTCCTGGACCAGCTGCACTTATCGCCCCGACGGTAAAATACTCGAACAGACGGACCGCGTGGGTGTCGGGACGGAGTGGGTGAACCAGGTGCGGTCGCTGGCCAAGTACCAGGAAAACGAACTGCTCGCCCGCACGATTTTCGAGCGCTGGGTCGACGGAAGGTGGGAAGAGTCCCAGGAGCAGTATTACCGGTACGATCGTGATGGTCGGATCGTCATGCACAGAGTCCGTAACGATGGCGGGTCCGGAATGGAAAACTGGTGGCTCACCTCGACGGAGTATGACGAAGGGGGAAACCCGGCCATGGAATTAGAGCAGCGATGGGACGCAGGGGAGTGGGCAAACGTTTCGAGGACGTTCACCGTCTGGAGCGGGCTCACGGCGTCGGAGGAATCGTTCGTCCCGGCCGGAGGGTATTCGCTCTCTGAGAATTACCCCAATCCCTTCAATCCCGCCACCACCATCACGTTCACACTCGACGAGACGGCGCCGGTGTCACTGAAGATCTACGATCTCCTCGGACGGGAAGTCGCGGCGCTCATCGACGGCATCCTGCCCGGCGGTACGCATTCGATCCATTGGGAGGCAGGCGATCGGGCCGGCGGCGTGTATTTCTTCCGGCTCACTGCGGGAGACTTCCATCAAACGAAGAGGATGCTCCTGGTCAGGTAACGCCGTCCCACGCCGTTCAGCCCTTCATCGGGCATCGATTGTCTTACAGAATTCATCTTACGGAGGCAAAGAGACCGCTTGCCCGATTTATCATGTTCGTAATGGGGATACGCCCGGCATCGGCTACCCGTTTCCTGTCGGTAAAAACGAATTTCAACTGTTTTGGAGACATGGATTATTCCCTTTGATTTTTTCATTAATAAGAGTTATACTTTCGGGTAGGTAAACTCTCCCCCTCGCACCTCCTCACGGGGTTGTGCGAGATGTCCCATCATGATCGCCTCGTTCTTCTTTTCTTACGCACATCACGGAAGCTGTTTCGACGATTGTTCTTTTCGAGGGTCTTTCCTTGAAATAGAAGGAACGTCACAGTCATTCCTTGCGAAAGATATTGGTTTGAGCATAGGTCCAACCATGTTACTTGAGGGGAAGATGTTCCCATTCCGGGATGAACATCTGCCGGCTCGGATTGATTTCTTCACTCCATACTGCGACATAACATTAAGAGGAGGCCCACCATGAAACCTCAACGACATGTTCGTTTATCTCTCCTCACATTGGCACTCCTGTCACTGACGGTTTTACCTTCCACGGCACAATTCCTCCAGCAGGGAAGTAAACTTGTCGGTACAGGCGCTGCCGTGGGAGGTGCAGAGCAAGGCTATTCTGTCTCCATTTCAGCCGACGGGAATACGGCCATCGTGGGTGGGGTTCTTGACAATATTGGCGTTGGAGCTGCATGGTTGTACACTCGAAGCGGGGGGGCCTGGACACAACAGGGAGGTAAACTCGTCGGCACAGGTGCCGTGGGTGGTTCGCTCCAAGGCTGGTCCGTCTCGATTTCCGCCGACGGGAATACGGCCATCGTGGGTGGGTTTGATGACAATTTTAGCGCAGGAGCAGCATGGGTATATACGCGAAGTGCAGGTGTGTGGACTCAACAGGGAAGTAAACTAGTCGGCACAGGTGCCGTTGGGAATGCCCGGCAGGGTTATGCCGTCTCCCTTTCAGCCGACGGCAATACGGCAATCGTGGGAGGGTATTTTGACAATAGCTCTGCAGGAGCTACATGGGTGTATACGCTAACCGGAGGGGTATGGACGCAGCAGGGGAGTAAACTGGTCGGTACGGGAGCCGTGGGGGTTGCACAACAAGGATTTTCCGTTTCTCTCTCCGCCGACGGGAATAGTGCCATCGTGGGTGGGTATAATGACAATGGTACCGCAGGAGCTGCATGGGTGTACACGCGGAGCGGTGGAATATGGACACAGCAGGGGAGTAAACTT
>DATDQD010000129.1:0-12031 GCA_035292425.1 Bacteroidota bacterium | reverse complement strand
TCCAGGGACCGTCCCGCGAGCGATCCGGCGGCGCGCGAGGAAGTCCCGGGGGCGGTACGAAACGCTCGGCGCCGGGGCGGTTCAACAACGGGAACGACATCGCGCCCCCAATACGGGGGCGGTCGCGCCGCGGGGAAGAGGGTGAGGGGGATCCTGAATCGCTTTTTATAATATTCGAAGACGCCGGCGTCGCCGATCAGCAGCGGCCGGCACACCCTCCAGACACCCGCATCGAGAAGGGCGCGGAGGGCGACCTCCGGCCCGATGCCGTTCGGGTCTCCCGCCGTCACTCCCAGGACGGGCAGACGGCCGCTACGGGCCCGCGTCATGACCGTGTCCTCATAGCCGGTCGTTCACCCGGCGGTCCGGGCCTTCAGGAATTCCACGAGGAGCCGTACCCCGACACCCGAACCCCCCTTTGGCGCGTACGGGAGGGGCTCCTCCAGGATGGCCGTCCCCGCGATGTCGAGGTGGACCCACGGGTGCTCCCCGATGAATTTTTTCAGGAAGAGTCCGGCGGTGATCGCCCCGGCCCAGCGGCCGCCGACGTTTTTCACGTCAGCGACGTCGCTCTTGATCAGTTTTTCGAATTCCTCGAAGAGGGGGAGGGGCCAGACGCGTTCGTAGGTTTTCTCTCCCGCGGCCTTCAGTTCGGCCATCAGGACCTCGTCGTTCCCCATCATCCCCGTCGCGTGGTGTCCGAGGGCCACGACGCACGCGCCCGTGAGCGTGGCAAGGTCGATGACCGCCGCGGGTTTGAACGTCGGGGCATACGCGAGGGCGTCGGCCAGGATGAGCCTGCCCTCCGCGTCGGTGTTATCCACCTCCGACGTCTTTCCGCCGTAATGGGTGATGATGTCGCCCGGCCGCATCGCGGCGCCACCGAGGAGGTTCTCGGTCGCCGGCACCAGGCCGACGAGGTGCACCGGGATTTTGAGCCTGCAGGCGGCTTCCATCGTCCCGATGACCGCCGCCGCCCCCGACATGTCCATTTTCATTTCAGCCATGCCGGATGCGGGTTTAATGGAAATGCCTCCCGCGTCGAAGGTGACCCCCTTCCCGACCAGGACAATCGTCTCGAGCCCGGTGACGCCGCCGTTCATTTCCATGATCACGAAGCGCGGCGGTCTGGCGCTGCCGGCGCTGACGGCCAGCAGTCCTCCGAAACCGGTCTGGCGGATCCGTTTTTCGTCCCAGACGATCACCCGGTAACCGTACTTCGCCCCCGACCGTCGGGCGGCGTCGGCAAGCGTTTCTGGATAGATTTCGTTGGGGGGCGCATTCCCGAGATCGCGGGCGAGCTTCACGGCGTCGCAGATCATCCCGGTTTCACGAATCGCCTTCCGCGTGGCGGACATCTCCCTGTCGGTTTCCCCGATGATCCGCACACTGGTGAGCGACCGTTTGTTCTCCGGGTGTTCCGTGATGTATTTGTCGTACCGGTAGGTCCCGAGGGTCACCCCCTCGGCGATGGCCTTCGCGACCTGCGCGGGAGTAAGCCGATCGGTCCGGCCGGGTAATTCTCCCGGGAGGAGGAAGGTGACGCTGCCGACTTTCTTCGCCTGGGCCCCCGTGGCGGCGAGCGATGCCGCCCGGCGGATCTTCTCGGCGGTGAGCTGGTCAGGTTTGCCGACCCCGGCGAGGAAGATCCGGGCGGCGGGAAATTTACCTTCGGAAAGAAATGAACAGCTGGTCCCGGTTTTCCCGGTGAAATCTTCCAGCCCCAGGATCCTGGCCAGTCGGTTGCCGAAGACTTTCCGCAGGGGCGCGAGGGAGGCGTTCAGCGCCGCGGGCCCTTCGGCCGCGAACAGGACCAGGGCGTCGGTGCGCGAGGATTTCAGCGTGCCTTTCTGATAGACGATGTTCATGGTATTTCCGTCAATGATGTGTCAGATCGCTGGATTATCGAGATATTTTTCCGCCGCCCGGAGGACGTCCCGGACGACGTCGTCGAGCCGCACGTCGTGGAGACGCGCCCCGGACGCGTTGAGGTGTCCGTTCCCCCCGAATTCCTTCGCCAGGAGGTTGACCGGGATCGTCTCCTTCGACCGGAAGCTGATCTTCACGCCGTCCTTCAGTTCAGTGAAGAGGATCCCGATCCTCACGCCGCGGATGTTCATGGGGTATGTTGAAAAGGTGTCGGTCTCGACCTCCGTCGTACCGGTCCTGGAAAACATTTCCCTCGTCGTCAGCATCGTTGCGATCGCGCCGTCCCCGGAGAGGGCGAGGGTGTCGAGCGCCTCCCCCAGGAGCCTCATCCTCCCCGGGGTCCAGGTTTCGTAGACCCTGCCGAAGATGGAAGGGGGGTCCGCGCCGCACTCGATCAGCCTGGAAACGATCCGGTGGGTCCCCGCCCCCGTCCTCGGATACCGGAACGAGCCCGTATCGGTCATGATCGCCGTATAGAGCGCGACGGCGATCTCTTCACGGACGGTCACATCGCCGAGCGATTCCAGCAGGAGGAAGATCATTTCCCCCGTCGAGGTGGCGTCGGGGTCAAGATAATACAAATCCGCGAAGGCGTGGGGGTCCAGGTGGTGGTCGATCACCACTTTCACGGCCCTGGAATTCCTCACCGGCCCTTCCATGCTCCGGAGCCGGTCCGGCTGGTTGGTGTCGAGAACGAGGATGGCGTCGGCCTCAGCGATCTCCGGGTCGTGCGTTCCGGGCGCGTAGTGGGAGACCATCCCGGATGGGTCGAGCCACCGGTAATGTTCCGGGGTGTGGCTGTGGTTCACGATCGTGACGCTCTTGCCGAGCTGCAGCAGGCCCGCCCGAAGGGCAAGTTCGGAACCCAGGCCGTCGCCGTCGGGGTTGACGTGCGTCGTCAGGACGAACCGGTTCTGACGCCGGATGACGTCCCTCACCATTGCCATGTCGGATGGGGTCATCGGAATTCTGCTCAATGCTGATCAAGGTACCGTTATTTCCGGAAAATAAAAAGGCGAGATGGGAATCTCGCCTTCATGACGCGGACTCGCGCGGACGTTAATTGATCGTCCAGGTGTCGCCGGAATCGAGCAGCTCCGCGAGGTCTCCCTCGCCCTGTTTCTGCACGGCCGTTTCGATCTGGCGGGCGACCTCCACCTCGTAGAGCGGCCGCTCGACGGAATAGATCACGCCGGTCGGTCGCGGCAGGTTCGGCAGGTTCGACATGCGGGCAAGGATGAAGGAGAGCATCGTGTCCTTCTCGTTATGCACCATCAGGTCGCTGGCGGAGTATTTCCCGTCGGCCAGGGAAACGACCGTCGGCGTGAAGCCGTCCAGCCTGATCCCCCTGTCCTTCGCTTTCCCGAAGATCATCGGTTTCCCGTGCTCGACCGCCAGGACGTTATCGTCCCTGGTGTCTTTCTCGGTGAACGTGAAGAACGCCCCGTCGTTGAAGACGTTGCAGTTCTGGTACACCTCCACGAACGACGTGCCGCGGTGTTCGGCGGCCCGTTTAATCACGTACTGGAGGTGCTTCGGGTCGCGGTCGAGAGTCCTGGCCACGAACGAAGCCTCCGCCCCGAGGGCCACGAGCAGGGGGTTGAAGGGATGGTCGACGGAGCCATGGGGAGTGGACTTCGTCACCTTGCCGAATTCCGACGTGGGGGAATACTGTCCCTTCGTCAGGCCGTAGATCTGGTTGTTGAAGAGAAGGATCTTGATGTCGATGTTCCGCCGGCAGGCGTGGATGAGATGGTTCCCGCCGATGCTGAGCCCGTCGCCGTCACCGGTCGCGACCCAGACCATCATGTCGGGCCGCGCAATCTTCAGACCCGTCGCGATGGCCGTGGCCCTTCCGTGGATCGAATGGAATCCGTAGGTGTTCATGTAATACGGGAACCGGCTCGAACAGCCGATGCCGGAGATGAAGGCGATCCGGTGTCTCGGCAGGTTCAGTTCCGGCATGACGCGCTGGACCTGGGCGAGGATCGAGTAATCTCCGCAGCCCGGGCACCACCGGACGTCCTGATCGGACTGAAAATCCCTGCCCGTCAGTTTCACCTCCGGCGTTGCCGGCACATCCTTCAGAATTTCTTCCACGAGACGCATCGATTATGCTCCGTTGTTAGAGTAATTCGTCGATCTTTTTTTCGATTTCGGCCGCCTGGAAGGGAAGTCCCTGGATCTTGTTCAGGGAGATCGCCGGCACCAGGAATTTGCTCCTCAGGATTTTGGAGAGCTGGCCCAGGTTCAGCTCCGGCACCAGGACCTGCTTGAAGCTGTACAGGATCTCGCCCAGGTTCTTCTGGAACGGGTTCAGGTACGTCAGATGGAGGTGCGATACGGATTTCCCCGCGGCGCGCCTCGACTCGACGGCGGTGCGGATCGCGCCATAGGACCCGCCCCAGCCGACCACAACGAGATCGCCCTTCCGGTCTCCCTCCACAACCGCCGGCGGGAGATCTTCGGCGATACCGTCGATCTTCGCCTGGCGCATCCGGACCATGAATTCGTGGTTCTCGGGATCGTAACTCACGTTGCCGCTGATGTGCTGTTTTTCGAGACCCCCGATGCGATGCTCCAGCCCGGGCGTCCCGGGGATGGCCCACGGACGGGAGAGCGTTTTCTCGTCGCGGCTGTAGGGGTGGAAATCCTTCGGGTCCGTCCGGAACGCGGGCCGGATATCGGGGAGCGAATCCGCCGGCGGGATGAGCCAGGGCTCCGCGCCGTTCGCCAGGTAACCGTCGGAAAGGACGATCACTGGCGTCATGTATTTCAGGGCGATGCGCGAGGCCTCGAACGCGGCATTGAAACAATCGGCCGGCGTGCGGGGGGCGATCACGGGGATCGGCGCTTCGCTGTTCCTGCCGTAGACCGCCTGGAGGAGGTCCGCCTGTTCGGTCTTCGTCGGAAGGCCGGTGCTCGGGCCGCCCCGCTGGACGTCGATGATCACCAGCGGGAGCTCCACCATCACGGCGAGGCCCATCGCCTCGCTCTTGAGCGCCATACCGGGGCCGCTGGTGGTAGTGAGGGCGAGCGCGCCCCCGTAGGACGCCCCGATCGCCGCGGTGATGCCGGCGATTTCGTCCTCGGCCTGGAATGTCTTCACCCGGAAATTCTTGTGGCGCGACAGTTCGTGGAGGATGTCGCTCGCGGGGGTGATCGGGTAGCTGCCCAGGAAGAGCTCGAGGTTGGACTTCACTCCGGCGGCGATCATTCCCCACGCGGCGGCTTCGTTCCCGGTGATGCTCCGGTACTTGCCTTTTTTGAGGGATGCCGGTTTGACCTCGAACCTGGAAATGAATATCTCCGTGGTTTCGCCGAAGGCGTATCCCGCCTTCAGGACGCGGACGTTGGCTTCGACGATTTCCGGGGTCTTCTTGAATTTATCCCGGATCCAGCTCAGGCTCAGGTCCATCGGCCTCGAGTACATCCAGTACATCATCCCGAGGGCGAAAAAGTTCTTGCAGCGGTCCACCAGTTTGTTCGAGAGCCCGATATCGTGGAGGGCGTTCTGGGTGAGCGTTGTGATGGCGACGGAATGCAGCTGGTATTTGTGGAGCGAGTCGTCCTCAAGTGGATTCCGCTCGTAGCCGGCGAGTTTCAGGTTCTTCTCGGAGAAGCCGTCGCTGTTGGCGATGATGATGCCCCCGTCGCGCAGGCCCCGGAGGTTGACTTTCAGGGCGGCGGGGTTCATGGCGACGAGCACGTCGCAGGTGTCGCCGGGTGTGTTGATCTCCGTCGAACCGAAATGAATCTGGAATCCGCTGACGCCGAAGAGCGTCCCGGCGGGGGCCCTGATCTCCGCCGGGTAATCGGGGAGGGTGCTCAGGTCGTTGCCGAGGAGCGCGGTCGTGTTCGTGAACTGCGTCCCCGTCAACTGCATGCCGTCGCCCGAATCGCCGGCGAAACGGATGGTGACTTCGTCGAGGTTTTTGAGAGTCTTGCTCATAAGTGTCATCCGATCTCGTTTAAAAATGGGAACCACTGGGACAGGTATGCCGAGATGATCGTCAGGTAGTTGGTCATGATCAGGGCCCCGACGATAACGAGCAGAATGCCGCTCGCCAGCTCAATTTTGGGAAGGTGCCGTTTCATCCTGTTGAAGGGCCCGTAAAACACCGTGATGCTCAGCCCCGCGAGAATAAAGGGGATCCCCAGCCCGGCGGAGTAGGAGGAGAGGAGGACGATGCCCTCCGTCACGCTCTCCTGCTGGCTGGCCACGGCGAGGATCGACGCCAGGATCGGGCCGATGCAGGGGGTCCAGCCGAAGGCGAAGGCGAGGCCCACCAGGAGCGCCCCGGCAGCACCGAGCGGCTGCCCTTTCGCGTGAAACCGCTTCTCGTAATTGAGGAACGGGATCTTGATGAGCCCGGTCATGTGGAGGCCGAAGACGATGATCACGCCCCCCGCGATCTTCGTGATCAGGCGGAGCTGATCGTGGAGCAGCTGCCCGACGAAGGTGGCGGAGGCCCCGAGCGCGATGAAGACCAGGGAAAACCCGATGACGAAGAAGAGGGAATTCAGGAAAATCCGCCGGCGCGTTTCGGACCGGGCGGCGGATGTCGTCATTTCTTCGAAGGATACGCCGGAAATGAATGAGAGATAACCCGGCACGATGGGGAGGACGCAGGGGGAGACAAAAGAAGCGAAGCCGGCCACGAATGCAAGAAGAACGGTGACGTTTTCCAAAACCTACGACCTCATTTCAAACGATTCCTGTTCTCTCAACATACCAATTTCCGCCGAAAATTCAAAGAAACCGGGGCTCGATCCGGCGGCGTGCCGGGAGGCCGGGGTGAGTGTTCATTCCCTGACAACCCAGACCTTGACCTTCGTTTCCACCGAGGGGTGGAGCCGGAGGTTCACCGAGTAGATGCCGAGTGCCTTGATCGGTTCCTCGGTCTCGATGATGCGCTTGTCGACGGTGAAGCCCTTTTCCGCGAGCGCGTCGGCGACCATCTGGGATGTCACGGTGCCGAACAGCCGTTCGTCCTCGCCGACCTTCATCTTGAGCGTGACGGAAGTTTTTTCGAGTTCCACGGCGAGTTTCCGGGCCCGGGTGACTTCCTTACCCTGGCGACTGTCGTGCTGCTTTTTCTCTTCGTCGAGGGCGCGGATGTTCCCCTCGGTCGCCTGGTAACCGATGTTCCTCGGGATCAGGAAATTCCGTGCGAAACCGTCCTTGACGTCCACGACCTCGCCGATCTTTCCCAGTTTCGCGTAGTCCTGCCTCAGTATGATTTTCATGAACTTGCTCCTGTGTCGTTGTCCTGTCGGGTGGTCAGCGGATCGATTCCGAGACGAAAGGGATCAGGGCGAGGTGCCGCGCCCGCTTGATCGCCTGCACGAGGTGGCGCTGGTGTTTCGCGCAGTTGCCCGTGATGCGCTTGGGGATGATTTTCCCCTGCTCGGAAATGAAGCGCGAGAGACGGCGTTCGTCCTTGTAGTCGATGTAGGTCTCATCATTGTCGCAGAAGCGGCACGATCTCCGTTTTTTCAGCTGCTGTTCCTGTTTGGCCATTGGCGTACCTTTCGATTCCTTTGGTGATGGAAATAGGTGTCCGTGTCGGCGGTCTGTCGGGCGCGAATCGTCAGTTTTCCTCGGCGAAGAGGGGAGCGCGGGACTCCGGCTCCTTCGCCGGGGGTTTCGGCGGCTCGGGCGCTTCGGGGACCGCCATCTCCGCCGCAGATTTCGCCTTCGCCGCGATCGCGTGTTTGTCGAGCTGGATGGTCAGGAAGCGGAGGATGTTTTCGTCAAGAATATAGACGCGCTCGAGCTGGCCGATGAGCTGCCCGGGACCGGCGAATTCGATGTTGACGTAAAACCCGTTGTTTTTCTTCTCGATGGGGTACGCCAGCCGTTTCCGGCCCCAGCGGTTCGTCGCGGTGATGGCGCCGCCGTTCCGTTCGATGACTTCAGCGACATGGGTGATCGCCGCCTCGATCTGCGAGTCCTCGAGCGAGGCGTTGACGATGTAGGTTGTTTCGTAGGTTTTTCGCGCCGATGACATGGTATCCCTCTGGACTGTTGAACAAGATCCCCGGAGAATCGACCGGACTGGCCGGTGAACCCGGGAACAGGGTTATGGTATTTTACTTCGTATTGACGGCGTTCATCGCGCGGTCGATTCCGTCCCGCACGATCATCATGACTGAATCTGCCGCCCGCTCCGCCATTTCCGCGGCGACGGAGAGCTCGCCGGGTTCAAACGTTGAAAGAACATAGCCCGCGGTGGCCTGGCCCGGTCCGGGCACGCCCGCTCCCCGGATGCCGCAGCGGAGGCGGGGGAATTCAGCGCCCCCGATCTCCCGGATCACCGACAGCAGGCCGTTGTGACCGCCGCCGCCGCCTTTTTTCCTCAGCCTGACCGCTCCCAGCGGGAGGTGGAGGTCGTCGCAGCAGACGATCAGCCTTTCGGGGGGGAGCCCGTGCTCAGCAAGGAGCGACCGGACAGCCTCGCCCGAATTGTTCATGTAGATCCGCGGCTGTGAAAGAACGATATCGGCGCCGTATTTCCGCCCGGCCGCGCTCCTGTGGAGCCGGTGCGCGTGGAACCGGATGCGCAGGTCGGCGGCGATCTTTTCCACGACGTCGAAGCCGATGTTATGCCTCGTGCCGTCGTATTCCGATCCCGGATTCCCCAGCCCGACGATAAGGTACATTGACTCACCGGACGCGGGGGCCGGTTATTTCTTCTTTTCCTCTTTCGCGGGAGCCTTCCCGGGGGCTGGTGCCTTCCCGGGGGCTGTCGCCTTCGCGGGGGCTGCCGCCTTCCCGGGGGCTGCCGCCTTCCCGGGGGCTTCGACTTTCGCCTCTCCCGCCGGCGCTTCCGCGCCCTCCTCCGGCTTCTTGCCCTTCGCGATCACTTCGGGTTCGACCGCCGCGCCTTCGACCGCCGCCTCCGGCGTCGCTTCCTTCTCGACCGTCGGCGGGATGACGCCCAGGATCGTGTCGTCCTCGTGGGCGAGGATGGTGACGTCCGCGAGTCTGATGTCCCTCACGTGCACGAACTGGTTCATCTTCAGCTCCTCCGCGTTCACCTCGATGTGATTCGGGATGTTCTTCGGGAAGCACGAGATCCTGAGCCTGCGGATCGACTGCTGGAGGACCCCTCCGTCCTTCACGCCCGCCGGCGTGCCGCCGGTGATGACGACCGGGATCTCGAGGGTGATCTCCTCGTTCTCGCGGAGACCCTGGAGGTCGACGTGGATCGGCAGGTCGGTGACCGGGTCGAACTGCACGTCGCGCAGGATGCACTTCTTCTCCCCTCCGTCGGCGAACTTCAGGTTGATGATGTGCGACTCGGTGGTGAAGATGAGGGGCTGGAGGCTTTTGCCCGTCACCGTGAAGGGGATGTTCGTTTCGCCGTGGATGTAGTAAATCCCGGGCACCTTCCCCTCGCGCCGAAGGGCGCGTCCGCCGCGTCCCGTCGTGTTCCTGGTTTCTGCCTGGATCGAGATTTCGTGCATGCTGTGTGTCCTCGCGTTAACTTTTATCCACGTCGAACAGCGAACTGATCGACTGGTTTGAAAAACCCCGCCGGATCGCCTCGCCGAAGATGTCCGAAACGGTGAGGACGTCGATTTTGTCCGTGCTCCCGGCCGGCGCGGTAATCGGTATCGTGTCGGTCACGTACACCTTCGACACGGCCGACTTCTGTATCCTCTCCAGCGCGTCCCCCGACAGTATCGGGTGCGTGCAGGCGCCGAAGATCTCGAGGGCCCCGTTCGCCCTGAGCGCGTCGGCGGCCCCGCAGAACGTCCCGCCCGTGTCGATCAGGTCGTCGACGATCAGGATGTTCCTTCCCTCGACGGTACCGATGACGTTCATCACTTCCGCAAGGTTCGCCGTGGGGCGCCGCTTGTCGATCAGGATGAGGTCGGCTTCGAGACGCTTGGCGAACGCCCTCGCCATCTTGATCCCGCCGACGTCGGGAGACACGACGGCGAGATTGGAAATCTTGTTCCTGCTGAAAAACACCGAGTAGAGCGTCGATGAATAGAGATGGTCGACCGGTATGTCGAAAAAACCCTGGATCTGCGGCGCGTGCAGATCCATCGTGATGACCCTGTCGGCGCCCGCCGTGGTGATGAGGTTGGCGACGAGTTTTGCCGTGATCGAAACCCTCGGCTGGTCCTTCCGGTCCTGCCTCGCGTACCCGAAATAGGGGATCACCGCCGTCACCTTCCTCGCGGAGGCGCGTTTGGCGGCATCGATCATGATCAGGAGCTCCATCAGGTTCTCGGCCGGCGGATTCGTCGACTGAATGATGAAGACGTCCGTCCCCCTGACATTCTCGCTGAATTTTACCCAGATTTCCCCGTCGCTGAAGTTCCTCAGAACGCAGCTGCCGAGCGGAACTCCCAGGTTTGACGCGATTTTTTCGGCGAGCGCCCTGTTCGAGCGCCCCGCAAATATCTTCAGCTCAGGCATTTAAAAAACGTACATCCGGATGAGTATTTTCAGGGAAATTCGCCGGAATGCGAAGCAAAAGAGGCTTCCGCAGAGTCAGGAGCAATTATTATACTGAATTCCGTGATCTATTGCAACATCCGGAGGGAGCATCCGTCGGAAGCCCGTGCGGGGCGGTATCCCTGTGACCGTACGGGGACGGGCCCCGGCGGCCGTTGCACGCGGCCGCCGGACTCACCATCAATCATTTTACCAGGAGCATCTTCACGGAAAATATGCGGATCGCGCCATCAAGGCCGATCGCCTCCATTCTGCAGAAATAGATGCCGGAGCCGAGCGCATCAGCCCTGAAATCGAGCCTGTGCCTTCCCGCGTCGAAATTCCGGTTCTCCGCGAGTCGGGCCACGGTCTGTCCGAGGATGTTGTAGACCCTCACCGACACGGTGGCGCCGGAGGCAAGATCGAAGGTGATCGCCGTCGCGGGATTGAACGGATTGGGGAAATTCTGGTGAAGCGCGAACACCGCCGGGACGTCCGCGACGCCCCCCGCCCGGATGATCAGTGAAGTCACGGAGGCATCGCGGAGGACAAAGGGGCTTCCCGGACCGACGTTCGTCGCGACGGTCGCGCCCGTGACGACATCGACGAGGTCGACGGTCCCGGGATGCCCCGTCCCGCCCGGGGTCAACTCGATCGTCACCGGGTACCTGGCCCCGCGAAGGAGGATGGGAGACGATACGGTCCCCGCCTCGAGCAGTTCGGCGGCCAGGTCCGAAGCGAAGCGCGCGTCGAAGATTCCTGCCGGCGGAGGCGGCGGCAATTCGTACGAGCGCGGATGAACGCCGTCAGGGTATGTTTCCCCGAAACGGAGCGTGTGCCGGAAACCGTGCCGGTCCGTGAGCGTGACGCCGTTCATGGCGGAGAGCGCCTCCCATTCAGCCGGAACGGTCCGGGCTTTCGGGGCCGCCGCCGCCCCCGAGGAGAGGATGAGCGTGCCGGGGGCGCCGGCCTTGACCCAGTAGCCCCGCGCCGGTTCGATCGTGGTGGTCGGGATGTAGCTCCCGGGGAAACCGAAGTAGCTGCTGACCACGATGTTCGAAGGCTGTTGAACGATCCCCGCTGTCGGAACGGGCAGGGTAATGGTGCCGATCATATTCCATCCGGCGGAGAGCGGGATGGTGTCAGCCTCCACGGTGTCACCGTCGATGCCGATGTTCTGCGCGTTGCTGAATTTCAGCCAGTAGGCGATGCCGTTGTCGAGGGAGTCGGCAAACTGGTACCCGTTGTCGAAGTAAAACGCCTTCGAGACCGCGGACGGGAAGATGAGGCTCTTGTCCTTCGTCAGGGTGGGCTTCAACGGCAGCGACACGATATTCCAGCCCGCGCTGAAGGGGAAGAATTCGGGTCCGTCATGGACGATTTCCACCTGGGTGATCGTCGGAGTCGCGACGGTGCAGGCATCCTGGGTCTTCATGTTCACCAGGATCTGCGATCCCCCCGTCGCCTTGTCCCGCAGCGTGAATTTCCCCGCGGGGAAGTTGTCGTTGTTCCAGCGGAGCGTGAACGGGAACCCGCCCGGGCCCGCCTGGAGCCTCACGGTATAGATATTCTGGACGTGGAGGATCGTCAGGATGTCCCTGAAATCCGCCGCGGATCCCTCCGTCGGCGGGATGACCCATCGGGCGT
>DATDQD010000128.1:0-13617 GCA_035292425.1 Bacteroidota bacterium | reverse complement strand
CCAACATCATCGTCATCAACAGCTACACCGCCATTCCTTCATCGGAGCTGACGTTTCGCTTCTCGCGCAGCGGCGGTCCCGGGGGCCAGAACGTCAACAAGCTGGAGACGAAAGTCGAACTGCTCTTCGACGTCGCGCATTCGGCCGGCCTCACCGACGAACAGAAGCAGAGGATCCTCCTCCGGGAGAAAAACAGGATCGACGCGGACGGCATGCTCAGGGTGACCGCCCAGGAATCGCGTAGCCAGTTCGAAAACAGGGAGGTCGCCGTGGAGAAACTCGTTTCGATCCTCGCCGGCGCGCTCGCGAAGAGGAAAAAAAGGGTGAAGACCCGTGTGCCGAAGGCTTCGCGCGAGAAAAGGATCGAGGGGAAAAAACTGCGGGGGAAAAAGAAACAGATGCGGGGGCGGGTTGATTACTGAACCCGACCCCGTTATCCGCGGGGCCGGTTCATCAGGGGTCGGTTCCTTTGTGGCCGGGGTACCGACAGCCGGTAGTTCGGGGAGCCGCACTGGTGACCGGCGTCTACTTCTCTTCCTCCTGAATCCTCCCCAGCTTCTCAATCCTAGCCAGCTTAGCCTGGAACTCCTCCGCCTCTCTTCCCTTCAACCCCTTCGCCTCCAGCGATTCTTTCGTGAAAGTTTTCCCGGAGAGGTTTTCGGCGATCACCTTCATCTCGAGGCGGGAGAACCGCTCGCTTTTCAGGACGTAGTCTTCGAACGCCTCCCACGCCATCGGGGCCACCTTCCTCGTGATCTCCGCCATTGCCTCGCCGTAGACCCGGATCTCGTACTGGGCATGCGGGTCGATCCGTAACCTTAAAAAGTGAAATAAGTTGTGGAGGTCGATCTTCCAGTACCACTCCGTGTAAAGGGAGAGGGGCAGATTGATGCGGGCAAGCTCTCTTGCGATGTCGGAATCGAGCATCTCCTCGTACTCGCCGTACAGTTTCTGCTGGGACGACACCAGGATGTCGAGCACCTTTCCGCGCAGCGAGTCCGGCACGTCCTGCTCGCGGCGCCCCTGCTTGTTCCCGAGACTCTGGAAATGGATCGCGTGGTGTTCGGGCACGTAAAACTCGTCCTTCATCACCGAGTACCGGCCCGAGTACTCGTTCACGTTCGCGGTGCGGTGCCGGATCCACTGGCGCGCGACGAAGATCGGCAGTTTGACGTGAAATTTCAGCTCGACCATCTCGAACGGCGTGGTGTGGAGGTGGCGCATTAAATACCGGATGAGGCCGCGGTCTTCGTTGACCGTCTTGGTCCCCTTCCCGTACGACACCCTGGCCGCCTGCACGATCGATTCGTCTCCCCCCATGTAGTCGACGAGCCGCACGAAACCGGCGTTGAGGCACTTGAATTCTTTGTCGAGTATTTCGTCCGCCTGCGGATTGTTGACGCGAGCCATCGTTTATCCTGAAGTGGATCTAATGAATGAAAATCCGGCGAATAACACAAAGATCCCGCGCGTTGTTTTTCCATCGGTGGTTCGTTATCTTTTTTCATGATCAAAGTCGCAGTGGGTATCATCGTCCGCGGGGGCGCCGACGGCGGGGAACGCTCCGTGCTCCTCTGCCAGCGGAAGGAAGAGGCGAAATACCCCCTGAAATGGGAATTTCCCGGGGGTAAAGTCGAGGACGGAGAGGACATTCCCGCCTGCCTGGCGCGCGAACTCCGCGAGGAACTGGGCGTGACGATCGGACCCCCTTCGCTCTTCCACCGCCAGGAGGCCCGCTATCCGGACAGCGGCCATTACGAAGTGTATTATTATCTCATCGACGAGCATTCCGGCACACCCGCCAACAGGGTTTTCCGCCGCGTCGAATGGGTGGACGTCGCCGACCTCCTTTCGTACGACACCCTCGAGGGCAACCGGGACGTGATCGGGAAACTTCAGTTGCGGGAGCATGGCCTCCGCTCCTGATCCCGCCGCTGTCCGGAGAAGAATTCTCCGGTGGTACTCACGGAACGGACGTCCCTTCCCCTGGCGGGACACGAGGGACCCGTACCGCATTCTTCTTTCGGAAATCATGCTCCAGCAGACGCAGGCGGACCGCGTGGCCGGGCAGCTGCCGAAGTTCCTGGAGAAATTTCCCGACATCGTCGCACTCGCCGGGGCCTCGAAGGCCGATGTCCTGCGCGCGTGGAAGGGAATGGGCTACAATAACCGGGCCGTGAGGCTCCATGGCGCTGTGAAGGAGGTGATGGCGGGCTACAACGGTTCGGTTCCGCGTGACACCGACGAGCTGGCCGCGCTCCCGGGCATCGGCCGGTACACCGCGCATGCGATCGCCTGTTTCGCCCACGGCCGCAAGGTCCCGGTCGTGGACGTCAACGTGAGGCGCGTTCTCTCGAGAATTTTTCATCGGATGGATTCGGCCGGCGGGACGATCTCGCACAGGTACGCGTGGGAACTCGCCGCGAGGATCCTTCCCGCGGACGCGTACGAATGGAACCAGGCGGTGATGGACTTCGGGGCGATGGTCTGCACGGCGCGCAATCCGAAATGCCCGTCGTGCCCGTTGGGCGATGCGTGTCTTTCGGCGGGACGGATCAGGAATCGGGTTTCGAATGGTACCGACCCGACGCGCGCGAAAGCCGAACCCTCTTATCGCGGGATCCCCCGGCGGACCTGGCGCGGCAAAATCGTCGAGGCCCTCCGCGGCTCGCGGAAGGGTCTCGCCACCGAGGACCTGCTTCGCATTGTGAGGCCGTCGGGCAGGGCGCCGTCGTCGAAGTGGTTGAACGATATTGTCGCGCGTCTCGAACGCGACGGGGTGGTTTCGGTCCGCCGCGTACGGGGACGGACCGCCGTGAGCCTGGCCCCGTGAAACCGGCGACGCGCATCTCCGCCGGAGAACTCGCCGACCTCCACGCCGCGCGCAGGGACGCCATTGCGTCGAGGCTTTCGGATTTTTCATCGGTCCCCCGGTCGGAATATTTTTACGAACTCCTCTACTGCCTTCTCACCCCGCAGTCGAGCGCTGTCAACGCGGGGAAGGTGATCGATGTTCTGCGCGAGAGGGGTTTCCGCGAGGAGGGGTTCGACCCCGCGCCGGTGCTGGCGCGGAAGGAACACTACATCAGGTTCCACAGGACGAAGGCCGCGCGCCTTCTGATCGTACGCAGGGACTTCGGGATGATCTCGGCCCGCCTCGCAGACGGCTCCTCGCCGCCCGAATTGCGGGAGTGGCTCGTCGACAACGTCAATGGCCTCGGCTGGAAAGAGGCGTCGCACTTTCTCCGGAATACCGGCCACCGCGACCTGGCGATACTCGATCGACATATCCTGAAGAACCTGGCGGCGGCGGGCGTCCTTCGGCGGTTGCCGAAATCGCTCACCCGGCGGCGTTATCTGTCCATCGAAACGAAGTTCGCGGCGTTCGCGAAGCGGACCGGCATCCCGATGGACGAGCTCGACCTCCTCTTCTGGAGCATGGAGACGGGACAGATCCTGAAATAACCACGCATAGAGAAATATGAAAACACTGGTCATCGGAGCGGGAATGATGGGGAGCGCGGCGGCGTACGACCTCGCGAACTCCGCCGGGGTGGAAAAAGTCATCGTCGCCGACAGGGACGGAAATCGCGCGAAGGCGGTCGCGGGTTCGATCGGCCCGAAGGCGGAGGCCGCAACCATCGACACCGGGGTCCGCGGAGACGTGATCGCCTTGATGCGGCGCGTCGACGGAGCGATCGGCGCGACGTCCTACACCCACAATTTTGATCTGACGAAGGCCGCGATCGAGGCGCGTATCCACTTCTGCGACCTCGGCGGAAACATGGAGGTGGTCTACCGCCAGATGACGCTCGACCCGGCGGCGAAAGAGGCGGACGTGCTCATCCTCCCCAACTGCGGGCTTGCCCCGGGCATGGCGTGCGTCATCGCCGCCGGCGCCTCCGCGAAATTTTCCGAGGTCGCCGAAATCCACATCAGGGTCGGGGGGCTCCCGCAGCATCCCGTCCCCCCGCTCAACTACCAGCTGGTCTTTTCCCCGGAGGGTCTCATCAACGAGTACATCGAACCGGCTGAGGCCATCCGCGGCGGCCGGGAGGTCCGGGTCGATCCGATGGCGGATCTCGAATCGATCTCCTTCCCTCCTCCTTTTACGCGGCTGGAGGCCTTCACCACCTCGGGCGGAACATCGACGCTCACGAAAATGTTCGACGGGAAAGTGAAGCAACTCGATTACAAGACGATCCGCTATCCCGGGCACTGCGAAAAATTCAGGATGCTCCTCGACCTCGGGTTCGCCGGGTCGGAGCCAGTCATCGCCGGGAGCACGACGAGGACCATGAGGGAATTTTTCGAGGACCTGCTCAGGAAGAAGCTCGCCCCCGGCGGTCCCGACGCGGTGCTCACGAGGGTCTCCGTGGCCGGAACTATGAACGGGAAAAAGCGTACACTTGCGTATGAAATGACTGATTATTATGATAATGGCCTGAAAATGACGTCGATGATGAGGACGACATCGTTTCCCACGTCGGTCATTCTCCAGATGGCCCTCGACGGCCGCATCCCGGACCGCGGAGTGAAGCCCCCCGAGCAGTGCGTCCCGCTCGATCCCTTCATCGCGGAACTCGAACAACGGGGCATTGTGTTCAAAACGACGGTCACCGAACAGTGAAGAAAACACACAGAGAGAGGAGCCGATGAAACTCCCGTTGTCGATCATCGTCATCACGCGCGACCCGGTCACGAAACAGGAGATCCACAACCGCTTCGACGCGCTCACGGGTTTCCCGCGAATCAGGATCCTCCTGATCGCGCTGCGCGCGGTGTTCTCGCTCTGATTCCCCGCCGGATGATCCCCCGCCGTTCCGCGCTCTGCCTGTTCCTCGTCCTCGCGCTCGCCGCGGGGTCCCCGGCCCAGCGCCGCATCGCCGTCGATTTCACTTCCCGCCCGGGCGAGGGCGCCTCGGTCGGTTCCGTGACCAACGCCGGCCATCTCTACGGCTCCCTCAACGACATCGTCGCGGTGTTCGGACTCCGCTTCTACGAAAACCCCGGTTCTGAAAAGTTCGAAATCAAGTCGGGCCCGTTCGCCGTGAAGGTCACCGCGAATAACCCGTACGTGGTGGTGAGGGACGAGGAGCTCAATTCCAGCGTCTACCAGCTCCCAGCCGAAGCGCTGCGGATCGGCGGGGAGTATTACGTGCCGGTCGGCCCCATGTGCGCCATCCTCGACTACATCATCCCCGACGAGATTTCCTTCGACGCCTCTTCGGGGAAGATCGTGGCCGGCGGCCGCCCCCGCTCGTCCTCGCCGTACGACCTTGCGGGCCTTGAACTCGAGGAAAAGACGAACGGCTTCCTGATCCGACTCCGGTGCAGCAGGAAACTCTCCGATTACGAGAGCTGGGTCAAGGAAATGGGGAGCGATTCGTGGCTCTACATTACGCTGGCCAACGCGCGCGCGGACGTCGGGAAGATCAACGCGCTCCAGCCGGCCGGCATCCTGAAACAGATCCTCGTGTTCCAGTCGGCGACGTCGGTCCAGCTGACGTTCCGGATCAGGGGAAAGATCAGCACCGCAGAACTGTTCCCCGCTGAGGGGAACGACGACATCCTGGTGAGCATTCACACCCCGACGGAGGCGGAGCTGGCCGAGAAGAAGGCGCGTTCGTTCGAGCAGACGCTGGAGAGGGAAAAAGAGCGCTGGAAGCTTGACGTCGTGGTGATCGACGCCGGCCACGGCGGCGACGACCCCGGGACCACCGGGCTCAACAGCACGCGGGAAAAGGACGTGGTCCTCAGCATCGCCAGAAAGCTGGGGAACCTCATCAGGAAGAATCTCCCCGAGGTAAAGGTGGTCTACACCAGGGAGAGGGACGAATTCGTCGAACTGTACCGGCGCGGCCAGATCGCCAACTCGAGCAACGGAAAACTCTTCATCAGCATCCACTGCAACTCGATGCCCCGCAAACCCCACTCCACCAGCGGCTTCGAGATCTACCTCCTGCGGCCCGGCAAGACCGAGGCCGCGATCCGGGTGGCGGAGAAGGAAAACGCCGTCGTGAAGATGGAGGAGGGATACGAGAAACGGTACAAGGAGCTCACGGAGGAGAACTTCATCCTCCTCAGCATGGCCCAGAGCTCATACGTGAGGTACAGCGAGAAATTCGCCGAGATCCTCCAGCAGGAGATGGGGAAAAAGCTCCAGCTCGAGAACAACGGCGTGAAGCAGGCGGGGTTTATCGTGCTGTGGGGGGCGTCGATGCCGAATGTGCTGGTCGAGACCGGCTACCTGTCGAACCGGAAGGACGAGCGTTTCCTCAGGAGCGAGTCGGGACAGCGCGAGATCGCGGAGTCGCTTTTCGCCGGCATCAGGCGCTACAAGGCGGATTACGAAAAATCGCTGCGCGACGGGGAGGAGCCCGGAAGCAGGTAGGCCTGCCTGACGGTCCGATCATTCGACGCCTGCCCGCGTTTCGAAGACACCCTCCTAGCCCAGAAAAATCCTCAACGACATCTCCCTGAATTCCGTCCGGTAGGACACGAGCGGTTTTTCGGCGGGACCCGCGATCAGCCCTCCGTCCAGGCTGTACCTCGAACCGTGACAGGGGCACCTGAAGAGGTTCTCCTTCATTTCGACCTTGCATCCCTGGTGCATGCACACCGGCGAGACCGCGGTGAATCGGTCGATGGCGACCCGCACTACTATGATCGATGTCGCCGTCCCGGTGAACTGCAGTTCCACCGCTCCCCCCGTCTTGTAGAGTTCCGGGTACCAGTTCAGGAAGAGATCGACGATGTTGCCGGACGGCGTGTAGCGGTAAGCCGTGGGACCCCCCGAAGCGCAGCCCTCCAGGAACGCGCCCGCGGCGATTCCCCCCGCCACGAGCGTGGCCACCTTCCCCAAAAACTTTCGCCTCGAATCGGTCATTGGATGATCAGTACCGGAATAGGAAGCGCATGCCTGACTTTTGAAATCGATGCCCCCAGGAGGACGTCCTTCAGCCCGCGGTGCCTGTGCCCGCCCATCACGAGGATGTTGATGCCGGCCTGGGTCGACAGACGGATCAGTTCGTCGGGCACGCGGCCGAATCCGAGGACCGGCGTCACCGTCGCGCCGCCTTTCCTCAGTTCTCCCGCGATTTCCCCGAGGCGTTCCCGGTCCTTCCTGGCCTCTTCGTCGTCAGCCTCCTTGCCGAAGAGCTGGCCGCTCACGCCCTCAACGACGTGGAAGAGATAGAGTGACGCGCCGTGGTCACGCGCGAGCGTGTTCGCGTGGGAGAGAACTTTTGAGTCGAGGTCGGTGTAGTCGATGGCCACGCCGATTTTCTCATACCGCGGCGCGGAGAGATCGACCGTTGTGACGGCCGGGGCCGCCGATTTCCTGCGGAGCCATGATTTCGGCAACGAAATGTAGACAAGAAGCAGGCCTATCGCAACGACGATCGGGATCACTGTCACCCAGATCCAGACCGCGTCCGGGCCCGACTCGCCGATCCACTCCGAGAGCGTATCGACGACGAGCTTGGCGTTCAGGCTGACGACGACGGCCGCCGTCGTCCAGGCCAGGACCTTCACCCACATTTTGTTGGCGAAGTCCCCCATGACCGAACGGTCGCCCGTGATTTTAATAAGTGGAATGATGGCGAAGGGGAGCTGGAGGCTCAGGATCACCTGGCTCAGAATCAGCAGTCCGTACGAACCCCCCTCGCCCCTGATACCGATGACGAGGACCGCGGGGACGATGGCGATCATCCGGGTGATGAGCCGCCGCACCACGGGCCTCATCCTGAATTTGAGGAACCCTTCCATGACGATCTGCCCGGCGAGAGTGCCGGTGAGCGTCGAACTCTGTCCCGCCGCGATGAGCGCGACGGCGAAGAGCATCGGCGCCAGCACGCTCCCCAGGAGCGGCTCGAGGAGCTTGTGGGCCTGCTGGATCTCGGTGACGAGGATGCCGTTTTCATAGAACACCGCGGCCGATACGACCAGGATCGCGCCGTTGACGAAGAGCGCGGCATTGAGCGCCACTGCCGTGTCCACGAGATTCATTTTGCACGCCTGCTTCTTTCCCTCGATGGTCTGGTCCACCGACCTGGTCTGCACGAGCGCGGAGTGGAGGTAGAGGTTGTGCGGCATCACCGTCGCGCCGAGGATTCCGATCGCGACGTAGAGGCTCTCGGAGGTGAGGCTGGGCGCGAAGCCCCGCGCGAGCTCCCCCCAGTGGGGAGACGAAAGAAAGACTTCGAACGCGAAACAGACGCCGATGGTCGCGATGAGGGAGATGATGAAGGCCTCCATCTTCCTGATGCCGAAATTCTGTATCACCAGGAAGAGCATCGTGTCGAAGCCGGTGATGACCACGCCGTAGATGAGCGGGATGCCGAAAAGGAGGTTCAGACCGATGGCCGTCCCGAGCACTTCGGCCAGGTCGCACGCGGCGATCGCCACCTCGCAGAGCACCCAGAGCGTGTAGCCGACGGGGCGGGGATAATTTTCCCGGCAGGCCTGTGCCAGGTCCCGTCCGGCGACGATTCCCATCCTCGCGGAGAGGGTCTGCAGCAGGACCGCCATCAGGTTCGACATCAGCAGGACCCAGACGAGCTGGTAGCCGAAGCGCGCGCCCCCCTCGAGGTCGGTCGCCCAGTTGCCGGGGTCCATGTACCCCACGCTCACCAGGTACGCCGGACCGGCGAACGCGAAGAGCCGCCTGATGAACCCGGCGTTTTTCGGTACCTCGACGGATCGGTGGACTTCGGAGAGAGAGACCGCCGTATCTGATTTCGACATCATTTTTTTCTCCTCAGGCGATCTCGCCGAAGATCGATCCGGCGACTTCCCTGCTTAAATATTTTTCCTCGCCTCCGGCGGTGACCACGATGGACCCGTCGAACACCCTCTTTTCCCTGATGGTGACACGGGTCTTCAGCGACAGGCCCAGCTTCGCGGTATGCTGGAGGATCGCCGAGCTGTCGTCACTGACGCGTTTGATCGTCACCCTGTCGCCCGGGGAAAAGTCCGAAAGCGGGCGGTCTTTCGTGGGAGGCATCTTTCCGTCGGCGGTGGGCACCGGCTCGCCGTGGGGATCCGTGTCGGGGTTCCCCAGCATTTCGTTCAGGCGCCGCTCCATCTCGTCGGAGGTGACGTGCTCCAGCCGCTCGGCCTCCTCATGCACCTCGTCCCACCCGTAGCCGAGGTGTTTTACGAGGAATATCTCCCAGAGCCGGTGGCGCCGCATCATCTTGATCGCGGTCTTCCGTCCCGTTTCCGTCAGCGATACGCCTCGGTAGGGCACGTACCGGATCAGTTTTTTGGACGCCAGTTTTTTCAGCATGTCGGTGACCGACCCGTCCCCGATCCCCAGGTGTCTCGCGAGAGCGGAAGTCGTGACGTCCCCGCCGTCGGAACCCAGCTTGTGGATGCCTTTCAGGTAGTCCTCGGTCGATTGGTTTTCCATGGCATTTTATTTAGGTGTACCTAAATATATATTTTGGACCATACAAAATCAAACCCCGGGCTCTTTCGGGCGCCGGGGTCGAAAGAAGGATGAGGTAATCTCTTGCGGGGGATTCGGTTACGACCATTTCGGACGCCGGGCCGCCATCCGGTCGCAGAGGATCAAACAGTTCCGCTCAAAGGTCCCGGCTATCCGGCGGTTTTCGGCCTGAGCAGTTTATCATACAGCATGAGCAGTATCGTTGTGAGCACCCCGGCTCCACAGACCACGTACCACATCAACTCCGGACGGCGCAGTTCCTCGCCAAAGTACTGCAGAAGCACGCCCGCGGTGGGGCCGCTGAAAAGATAGCCGATCCCGATCGGAAGGAATGCGTATCCCATGAACAACCCCTGTTGTCCGGGGGGTGCAAGGCGGGAGATGTATTCGTAATATCTCGGTGCCTGCACCACTTCTCCGATCGCCAGGACGATGAGCGCCGCGACAATATAGGGAACTCCCGATCCGAACGTCAGGATAATCCAGCTCAGGCTCGATATGAGCACGCCGGCGATGATGGTGGGAAATGCGGGATATTTCTTGGTGAGATAATTGACGATAAATGTACAGAGGATCACCGTCCCGGCTTCGACCGCGAGAAGCCGGTCGATGTTCGCCTCGGGATCGACGTAGGTGCGCACATAAATCGGAAGGGAGATATATTGCTGCCAGAAGACCACCCAGAATCCGGAAAAGATAACGAGGAACGTAACGAACCTGAAGTCCCTGAGCACCCGCACGAGATTTTTGAACGACTCCCCGATGCTGGTCACGTGCGGCTCGGTGCCACGGTCGGGTTCCTTGTAAAGGAAGAATGTGACAACCGCCATGGCAAGCATCGTCACCGAGCTCACAATGAACACACTCTCGACTCCGACGCTGGTTCTCACGAAGGACGCAACGATAGGCCCGACCGCCGCCCCCACGTTTACGACAGTGTAGTAGATTGAGTATCCAATGGAACGCACTTCTTCTTTGGCCGCACGCGCGGTCGTGCCGACGACGACCGGCTTCACGACCGCCGGTCCCATGGCAGGGACAAGCATGAGCAGGTGCATGAGGGCAAACAGCGGCAGTGATTCGCGAATGGGGACCATCCAATCCGCGGAGAGCGAACCGAGAAGGAAATTGCCTAGCGAGAGTATGAGGAACGCGGCGATAAGCGTCCGCCGGAAACCGAACCTGTCGGCCATCGCCCCGCCGACGATCGGCATGAACCAGACGACAAAACCATAGTAACCGATCAGCCAGGTCGACTGCTCCGTTGACAGATTGAGGTGCTCATGCAGGTAGATTGCGAGCACGGCCTGGGGACCGTAGTACGCGAGCCGCTCGAACAGCTCAACGCCATTGGCGACCCAGAAGGTCGGATGGAAGCCGTTCCTGATTTTCGCAAAATCTTCCCGGAGATTCATGCCTGCCTCTTCCAGCTGTGAGATTTCGGACCCGAAATTTCGTCGTGCAAAGTAGCGAAATCGGGCCAGAGAATCAATATCCGGCATAATCTTTCAATTTATGCCCGTTTTCCGTATCTTCAGCCTACCTTCATTTCCAACTCGATCATCGAAAATACATCCCCGAGGACATCACCATGCTGAGTCCCGATCAGATTACGCATCAGACATTGAAATCGTGGGTCGACGCGATGGCGAAGCTCTGCGCCCCCGAGAAGGTCTGCTGGTGCGACGGCTCCGAGGATGAATACCGCGCGCTGTGCGAACAGCTCGTGGCGTCGGGCACCTTTATCCGGCTCGACGGGAAGAAGCGCCCGAACAGCTTCCTCTCCCGCTCCGATCCGGGGGACGTGGCGCGCGTGGAAGACCGCACGTTCATCTGCAGCCTGCGCAAGGAAGACGCAGGCCCGACGAACAACTGGGTGGATCCCGATCACATGAAGAATATGCTGACCGGGCTGTTCCGGGGCAGCATGAAGGGTCGGACGATGTACGTCATCCCGTTCAGCATGGGTCCCCTCGGCTCGAAGATCTCTCACATCGGCGTCCAGCTCACCGATTCCCCCTACGTCGTCGTGAACATGAAGCTCATGACGAGGATGGGAAAAAAGGTGCTCGATGTTCTCGGCGACGGTGATTTTGTCCCCTGCACGCACTCCGTCGGCGCGCCCCTCGCCCCCGGTCAGAAGGACGCCGCCTGGCCGTGCAACAAGGAGAAGAAGTACATCGTTCACTTCCCCGAGGAGAGGGCCATCTGGTCGTACGGCAGCGGCTACGGAGGGAACGCCCTCCTCGGCAAGAAGTGTTTCGCGTTGCGCATCGCGTCGAACATGGCGCGCGACGAGGGGTGGCTCGCGGAGCACATGCTGATTCTGGGCGTGCAGTCGCCTCAGGGCGAGAAGACCTACGTCGCGGCGGCCTTCCCGAGCGCCTGCGGAAAAACCAACTTCGCGATGCTTATCCCCCCGAAAACGTTCGACGGCTGGAAGATCAGCACGATCGGCGACGACATCGCCTGGATCAAGACCGGTCCGGACGGAAAGATCTACGCCATCAACCCGGAGGCGGGATATTTCGGCGTGGCGCCGGGCACCTCGTTCAAGACCAACCCGAACGCGATGGAGAGCATACGGGCGAACACTATTTTCACGAACGTCGCGCTCACGCCCGACGGCGACGTCTGGTGGGAGGGAATGACCGATGCCCCCCCGCCGAAGCTCACCGACTGGCAGGGAAAGGAGTGGACGCCCGCGTCCGGAAGACCGGCGGCGCATCCCAACGCGCGGTTCACCGCGCCGGCCTCCCAGAACCCCATCATCGACCCGGCATGGGAGGACCCGAAGGGCGTCCCGATCAGCGCGTTCATCTTCGGCGGCAGGAGGAGCAGCACCGTCCCTCTCGTCTACGAGTCGGTCAACTGGAATTTCGGCGTGTACATGGCGGCGACGATGGGATCGGAAACCACCGCCGCGGCCGCCGGCGCCGTCGGGGACGTCCGGCGCGATCCCTTCGCGATGCTCCCGTTCTGCGGGTACCACATGGCGGATTACTTCAACCACTGGCTGCAGTTCGGCCGCGACATCATCGACCCGCCCCGCATCTTCGCCGTGAACTGGTTCCGCAAGGATGAGAACGGAAAATTCTTCTGGCCGGGTTACGGGGAAAACGCCCGCGTGCTGAAGTGGGTTGTCGACCGCGTCCGCGGCAGGGCGTACGGCATCGAGAGCCCCCTCGGGTGGATGCCCAGGTATGAAGACCTGAACTGGGAAGGGCTCGATTTCCCGAAGGCGAAGTTCCACGATCTGATGAGCGTTAACACCCGGGAATGGAAGGACGAGATGCTCGATCACGAAGAACTCTTCATGAAGTTGTTCGACAAGCTCCCGAAGGAATTCTGCTTCACCCGCGAGCTGATTATATCCGCGCTCTGGCGGTCTCCCGAACGATGGCAGCTCGCGCCGGAGCGGTGAGCGGCCCATGATGAAGGCGGTCATCTTCGACAGGTTCGGCGACGCCGGCGTGCTCCATTACACCGGCATCCCCCGCCCCGAGCCCGGCCCCGGGCAGGTGCGCGTCCGCCTTCACGCCGCTTCGCTCAACCACCTCGACCTCTTCATCAGGAGCGGCGCGCGGGAAACAAACGTCCCGATGCCGCATATTCTCGGTTGCGACGGCGCGGGCATCGTGGATGAAACGGGTGAGGATGTTACTGCATTCCATCCGGGCGACCGCGTGGCGATTTCGCCGGGGATGTCCTGCGGCACCTGCTCCTCCTGCACGAACAGCCGCGAGACCTTCTGCCCGTCCTACCACGTCCTCGGGACCCGGGAGAACGGCACCTATGCCGAGTACGTCTGCGTCCCGGAGGGGAACCTCCTCTTTCTCACCGAAAAGCTTTCGCTGATTGAAGGCGCGGCCGTCCCCCTGGTGTTCCTGACCGCGTGGCACATGCTCGTGACGAGGGCCGAAATCAAATCGGGCGAAACGGTGCTCGTCCACGGCGCGGGGAGCGGCGTCGGTTCGGCCGCGATCCAGATCGCGAAACTCCACGGCGCGCGCGTCATCACGACCGCCGGCTCCGACGAAAAGCTGGAGAAGGCGAAGGCGCTCGGGGCGGACGAGGCCATCAATTATAACGCAAAAGACTTCGCGAAGGAAGTCCGCACGCTCACCGGCAATCGCGGGGTGGACGTTATCTTCGAGCATACG
>DATDQD010000127.1:0-13284 GCA_035292425.1 Bacteroidota bacterium | reverse complement strand
GAGGAGGGCCTTCATCCCCGGCCTCGGGGCGCTGTTCACCTGCCGGAGTCCGATCTTTGTGATCACGCGGTTTTCGCCGATCAGGGGAACGATGTCCGCGGTCGTCGCCAGCGTGACGAAATCGAGGTACCGGTAGGCCATCTCGAGCTTCCCGAGCCGGTACGCGATGCCCTGGACCAGTTTGAAACCGACCCCGCACCCGCACAGGTTTTTGAAGGGGTATCCGCATCCCGGTTTCAGGGGGTCGAGCACCGCGCAGGCGTCGGGAAGAACTTCGGCCGGCTCGTGGTGGTCGCAGATGATCACTTCCATTCCGCGCGAGCGCGCGTACTCCACCTGATCGACCGCGGTGATGCCGCAATCGATGGAGATCAGCAGGGCGGCGCCGTAATCGGCCCCGCGGTCGATCCCGAATTGAGATAGACCGTATCCTTCCCTCACCCGGTCCGGGATGTGGAAAATCGCGTCCGCCCCGAGTTCCCGCAGGAAGAGGACCATCATGGCGGCGCTGTTCGTCCCATCGACGTCGTAATCTCCGAAGACCAGAATCTTTTCGTGCGCGGAGAGGGCCGCGAGGATCCTCCCCACCGCTTTCTCCATCCCGTCCATGAGGAACGGATCGTGGAGGTCCCCGATGACGGGCTTGAAAAATTCCCTGGCCCGGTCATAGGAGTCGATCCCCCGGTTGATGAGGATCCTCGTGATGGTTTCCGGGACGTTCATCTCCGCGGTGAACCGCGCGAGGAGCGACGGGTCATGCGGGGGGGTGATGGTCCAGCGGTACGTTTTTTTCATTGATCCCAAAGTTGAGAAAAAATAACGGTCGCGCACCTGTAAGCCGAATTCTGTCTTCCCGCGAGGGAAGCGCAATCATTTATCTGGATCCCCCCTCGCGGAGGGATTCAAGCGACCTACCCATCCCGCAGTCTTTTCGGGACTAGAGCGGACGTCTCTCGAACGGATAGGCCGCCCTCGCGGGCGGATGGTCCGTTCACGGGATATATTTAGTCTTGCTCCGGGCAGGGTTTATCTTTCCCGGCATCGCTGACGGGAAGGTGAGCTCTTACCTCGCCTTTTCACCCTTACCCGGCCCGGTCCCCTCGCGGGGACCGCGCCGGGCGGTATGTTTTCTGTGACACTGTCCGTTGCCGCCGGCTTGCGCCGGCGGCACCCTCCTGTTAGGAGGTGCCCTGTCCTGTGGAGTTCGGACTTTCCTCCCCGCCGGCGCCGCATTGAACGGCCCCGCCGGGGCGATTGCGCGGTGCGCGACCGGATTACCGGCGGACACGCGTTCACCGGATCATGCCGGGCAGGGGATCCTGCCGTCGATGCCGGCGTTCGCGAGTATATCCGCTTCGTGGTTCAAGTCCCGGTCGATGTGGACTATCTGAACGTTGAAGGGCGCAGCCTTCAACAACCGTACCGCCTCATGGTACAGAGGCGCGAGTTTCTTGTCTTTCACCCTGTATTCGCCGCGGAGCTGACGAACCATCAGCTGGCTGTCCGAATGGACGATCAGCCGCGTGCAGGAGATCCCGGCCGCTTTTTTCAGGCAATGGAGCAACGCGCGGTACTCGGCGACGTTGTTGGTCGTTCTCCCGAGGTATCCCCCGAACGAATAGATGACCGCCCCGTCCTCGCCGCGCATGAACACCCCGATCCCGCCTTCGCCCGGATTGCCCCGGGCGGCGCCGTCGGTATACGCGAGGACGGTCATTCCGCGGGCGAGCCCTGGTCCAAAAAAGAATCCGAAACCAGGATCCTGCCGCAGTGTTCGCAGAGGAAGATCTGCGCGTTGAGCCTCAGTTCCAGTATTTTCTGGGGGGGGACACGGCTGTAACAGCCGCCGCACGCGTTTCGCTTCACCGGGACGACGGCCTTCCCGCCCTTCGCCCTGGAAATTCTGTCGTAGCGTTCAAGGTCGTCCTCCTCGAGACGCACCGTGATCTTCTCCCTCTGGTGCTTCAGCGCGAGTTCGGACTTCTCATGTTCCTTGTTGATCTCCTTCAATTCCCTCTGCCGTTCCTTCAGCTCCCCCGAGACGACCTCCATCTGTTCCTTCAGCGCGTCAGCATCGGTCCTGGAAGTCTGCAGGCGGTTCTCCGCATCATCCATCCCTTTCTGAAGCTGGACGGATTTCTGCTGGGCGAGTTCGATTTCGCGGGTCAGCGCGTCGTACTGGCGGTTGGATTTCACGTTCATCTGCTGACCCTTGTACTTTTCCACCTTCCCGGCGATTTCCAGGATCTCGTTGTCGGCGCGCTCGCGGGTGAGCCTGGACTCCTTCATGGCGGCATTCAGGGCGTCGAGTTTCGCCTTCATCTCGTCACACCGCGTTTGAAGGTCTTGAACGATATGCGGCAGGTCGCCTTTCAGATCCAGGATCTCCTGAAGATCGAGGTCGACGAGTTGCAGCGAGTACAAAAGTTTGAGCCTGTTTTCCACCATTGTCTCCTTCGTCATCGGAAATAGTTCACCGGGTTGATGCTTTTTTTCGATTCAATGACCGCGATCCGTTCCTTCCTGATCTGTGGAGCGCTCCTGAGGAACCGCGTGATGGCGCCGACGGCCGGGCGCTCGGTTTCGTAGTGTCCCGCGTCGACCAGGACGATTTCCCGCTCGAACTCCTGGAACGAATGGTACCGGATGTCGGCGGTGACGAATGCGTCGGCGCCCGCCCTGACGGCCTCGGGCAGGAGATCCGCTCCGCTCCCGCCGCAGACCGCCACGCTCCGGATCCGCCGTGCGGAGGGCCCGGAATAGCGCACGCCCGCCGCGCCGAGCCTGGAGCTCACGGACCGGAGAAAGGTCCGCAGGGGCGCAGGGCGGGGAAGCCTGCCGATCGCGCCCATGCCGAAATCCCTGCTCGCATTCTCCAGCGAGTAGACATCGAACGCGGCCTCATCGTACGGATGGGCCGCTTTCATCGCCCGGACCACCGCCGGCACCTTCCACTGCGGGCATTCCATCTCGAGCCGGACCTCGTTCACCCTCTCGAACCTCCCGCTCGAGCCGAGGAACGGGTCCGACCCGGGGCCGGGGAGAAACGATCCCGTACCCCCGGTCGTGAACGAACATGATTCGTATTTCCCGATGACGCCGGCCCCCGCGCCGGCCATCGCCTGCATGACGCCCCCCGCATGCGAAGGGGGGACGAACACCACGATCTTTTTCTGCTTTCCCGCAAGGGGGGAGAGCGGGGAGATCTCTTTCAGTCCGAGGCGCTCCGCCAGGGTATGGCTCACTCCGCCGGTCGTAAAGTCGAGGTTGGTGTGCGCGGCATAGAGCCCGATGCGGTGCCGCAGGAGCGATGCAAGCATTCCACCGTTCCGCGTACCCGGGTCGATCTGCCGGAGCGGCGCGAACATGAGGGGATGATGGCTCACGATGAGCCCCGTCCTCATCGAAATGGCTTCGTCGATCACGGCCGGCGTGGCATCGAGGCAGACAAGGACCTTCCGGATGATCGAGTCCGGGGAGCCCACGAGGAGACCCACGTTGTCCCTCTCCCACGCGATCGCCGGAGGGGCCCACGACTCAATCATACCGCTGATATCCCGTACGTACATGAGGGCAGGCCGTTAAAAAAAATGTCCCGGAAGGCCGGGACATGAACACTGTCTTAGGATATTTCCAGGATTAACCTTTTGATCACCGGGGTGGTTTTCCTGCGGGTCTCCGCGAAGAGCCGGTCATCGAACGTGAGGTCGTGGAAATTGATCATTCAGTCGATAATATATGGCTTTTTATTGAATGAATCAAGGATTCCCCAGCGTGGGGGTTTGTTCATATTTCCAGTTCCTGGACTTCCCCCCGCTCAGCCATACCATGGTCGTGGCAAGGCGTTTCCGCCGCATTTACTCCCTTTTCGCTTCGGCCACCCGAACCCGCAATGATGTTGGACAAGTTTCCGAATATGGCTGAAGATGGGTCGGGCGAAATCCATCGAACCGGTGATGTATGCATCGGCGCTCGTATCGCGGATTTCCATGGCTCGTCTGTCCTTGCAGGAATCCCATGGTGCGCCAAGCCGGGGGTGTCCCTCCGCCTCCGCGGGTGTGACCCCGGGTCAGAACTGGGGGGGAGGGGGAACGTTCATGTCCCGGAGTTTGACGATCTGTTTCTCGAGGTTCGAGATGTTGCGGTTGAGATCCGTCAGTATGGCCTTTACCTCGGCGGTTTTGCACTGCCGCGTGAGAATATCGGTGCTGATCTTGATGGCCGCGAGGGGGTTGTTGAATTCGTGGCACATCGTGACCACCAGCTCATGGACTGCCTCGGTTTTTTTCTGGGAGATGATCCTGTTTTTCTCGGCGGTGGAGACCTGGGTTTTCAGCACGTGCTCCTGGAGGGCGTTCACGATGGAACGGGGGAGGAGGGAGTCCACCGCTTCCTCTTTCACGAGGTAATCGGCGAGGCCGTACTTCATGGCCTCGACGGCGATGCGGAAATCTTTCCCGCCGGTGAGCATGATGACGGGCAGGTCGACGCCGGCCTCGCGCAGTTCCCTGAGGATCTCGAGGCCGTTCCGGTCCTTGAGGTGATAATCCATCAGGATGACGTGGATCTCGTTCGGAGATTTCAGGCAGGTCAGCACCTTTTCGCCGTCGTCGAGCCATGTGAGTTTGAACGACTTCCCGTTGAAGGGCTGGAGATAGTTCTTCGCCACCGCCGCGTAGTCGGCGTCATCGTCAATCAGAAGCACGTTGATCACTTGGTCCGGCACCTTATTAATCCGACGATTATCGAGGTACAGTATAGTGTTTGCCCGTCAAACTTGCAACCGGGGAGTGTGGAGCCGCACGGCGGCCGGTTTCCCGGAATGCTTGATTTTTGTTTGAATTTAGTCGAAATTCACGACAGGATTTTCTGACGATGAGATGCGCGGCGATATGTTGACCGGTCTTGCGGAGAGGGCGGAGCCCCTTTCCCGCTCGGTGGCGTTTCCCGACGCCCTCGACGTCCGCACGCTCCGCGCCGCTGTCATCCTGGCCTCGGAGAAAATCCTCCGGCCGGTGCTTGTCGGTCCTTCCGACCGGATCCGGTTCCTCGCGTCCGCGCAGAATGTCCGCCTGGACGGCGTTGCGATCGAGGACCCCCGGGATTCCTCCCACCGCTCCCGGGTGGAGAAGGAATTTGCCTCGATCGAAGGAAAAAAATCCGGTTCTGGTGAAGCGCCGGGCCCGGAGAATCCGCTCATCTTCGCCGGCATGATGGTCCGCTCGGGGCTGGTCCACGGCAGCGTGGCCGGGTCGCTCTCGACGACCCCCGACGTCATCCGCGCCGCGCTCCGGACGATCGGGTTGCGTCCCGGGGTGAAAAAGGTCTCCAGTTATTTTCTGATGATTTTCCCCGACAGGGTGATGTCGTTCGCCGACTGCGGCGTTCTGCCCGACCCCGGCGACGCGGATCTGGCCGAGATCGCCGGCCTTGCCGCCGACAACTACCGGCTCATCACGGGCGTGCAGCCGGTCGTGGCGTTCCTCTCGTTCTCCACGAAAGGGAGCGCGGGGCATCCGATGGTCGACAAGGTGCGAAGCGCCGCGGCGCTGTTCCGCGCGCTGAGGCCCGGGATCGAGAGCGACGGAGAATTGCAGCTCGACGCGGCCATCATCCCGGAGGTCGCCCGGCTGAAAGCGCCCGGAAGCGCTGCGGCGGGGAAGGCCAACGTCCTGGTGTTCCCCGACCTCAACGCCGGGAACATCGCCTACAAGCTCGCGCAACGGTTCGGCGGCGCCGTCGCGCTCGGGCCGATCCTCCAGGGCCTGGCGAAACCCGCCTTCGACCTCTCCCGCGGATGCAGCGTCGAGGACATCGTCCACGTCGCGACGATCAACGCCCTGACATCGGAGTGAACGCGCCGACGATCGCGGGACCATCGCACGGGGGGGAAGCCCGCTATCTCTTCATCGACCTCTTCCGTTCCCTGATCATCATTTTGATGCTCGAGGGGCACGTCCTCCGGCAATTCCTCCCCCCGGAGAGCCGGTCGGCGTTCGCCTTTTACCTCCACGAGATATTCCACGGCATCACGGCCCCCGCGTTTCTCTTCGGCGCGGGGCTCACCTTTGTCATCTCCTCCCACCGGCGCTGGACCGCATTCCACCGGTGGGGCGACGAGCTCGAACGCCGGGTCCGCCGCATCGTGATGATCTTCCTTCTCGGGATATTCCTGCATCTCCCGTTCTTTTCCTTCAGGAAAACGCTCCTCGAGGCCGCGCCCACGGACATCCTGATCCTGTTCCAGTCGGACGTGCTGACCTGCATCTCCGCCGGCCTGCTGATCCTCCACCTGATACTCTTTTTCTTCAGGAGGGAGGATCGCTTCCACGGGGCGGTCGTGACGCTGCTGATCGTGATCGTGCTCGTGACACCCCTCGTGTGGGACGTGAATTTCCTTCACTTCACGCCGGTCCTGTTCGCCCAGCTCTCGAACAGCCTCCACGGTTCGCCCTTTCCCCTCTTCCCGTTCCTGGCATACCTGTTCGCGGGCGTCGCGGTGTCCCGGAAATTCATCGTCGCCGCCGAGGCGGGCGCCGTCGCGCGCTTCATGAAGCGGATGGCGCTCGGCGGCGGCCTGGCGATCGCGGCGGGTCTCCTCTCGACCGCGGTCCCGTTCTCCTTCTACCCGACCTATAACTTCTGGTACACCAGTCCCTCGTACTTCCTGATCAGGCTCGGACTCCTCTTCGTCATTGCGCCGGCGGTCTGGCTGGCGGGGGAGTGGGCGGGCCCCCGGATCCGTCCCCTGCTCATCCTCGGGAAGGAATCCCTCTTCGTGTACGTCCTGCACCTCCTGGTCCTCTACGGGTCGGTGATCAATCCCGGCCTCAACCTTGCTTCCCTTCTCCCGGCGCGCCTGGCCCTGATGGAATCCGCGGGGGTCTTTATCGCGTTGGGATTGCTGATGTTCCTGGCGGCAACGTTGTGGCAGTGGCTTAAAAAATATCATCCCGCGGCGTACCGGTATGTCCAGGCCGCGGTGGGAATGGTCGTCCTCTACCTCTTCTTTACGAGGGACTACTGATCCGCCCGGTCAGGGCGGGCAGATGACGCCGAGAACCGCGGATCGCCCGGCGCCCGTGACGGAAGGGAGGTTCCCCGGTTTGCCCCTGAGCGTCCGCCAGGCAAGGAGCGCGAAACAGATCGCCTCCTTCGCGTCCGAGGGGATGCCGGTCTCGTCCGCGACGATCACCGGAACCGGGTGAAAATACCGGCGAAGCGCATCGAGAAGATACCGGTTGCGGACGCCGCCGCCGCTGACGATCAACTCCCCCGGGAAATCCTTTTTCCGGACGTGGAGGAGGCAGTTCATGTAGACGCTCAGGGCCGTGAATTCCGTGACGGTCGCGATGACGTCCTCCTTCCTCTCCCCCCGGAACCGCCGCAGCAAATCCCGGACGAACGCTTCGCCGAACATCTCCCGCCCCGTCGATTTCGGGGGCGCCAGCCGGGAATACGGGTGGGCGCTCAGGCGCTTCAGGAGCGACGGGACGATCCTCCCCCTGAGCGCGATCTCGCCACCCCGGTCGAAGGATTTCCCGTAGTACTGCTCCGCCAGCAGGTCGATCATCATGTTCCCCGGCCCGGTGTCGAAGGCGCGGACCCTGCCGGGCGCGCATCGCCGCGGAAGGATGGTGATGTTCGCGATGCCGCCGACATTCAGGGCGGCGCGGTTGAGATCGGGGGAACGGTAGATGAGATAATCGCAGAGCGGAACAAGCGGCGCCCCGGAACCGCCCAGGGCGACGTCGGCGACCCTGAAATCACCGACCGTGGTCACGCCGGTCCTCTTCGCGATCACCGAGGGATGGCCGATCTGCAGCGTCGACCGTATTTCATGACCGAACATTTTCCTCTTCCCGGGAATGTGGCACACGGTCTGCCCGTGGCTGCCGATGAAGCCGATGTCGCGGAGCGACATCCCGAGCGAGAACGCGAGGTTCGAGACCGCGTCGGAGAAGAGTTCGGCCGTGAGAATGTTCAGCGTGGAGATCTGGTCGAGTTTCGCCGTCGCGGGATCGGAGTTGTTCAACAGGAGACGGCGGAAACCGGGGGGATAGGGGTAGGTGCGAAACCCGAGGAGGCGGAGCCGGAGACCGCGGGGCCCCGGCGTGAACCGCACGATGGCGACGTCGACTCCGTCCGCGGACGTTCCCGACATCAGCCCGGCGCCGATGACGGACCCGGAGCGTGAGAGCGAGGCGCCCGGCCGGTATCGTGGACTCTGAGCGGTCTTTCTTTTATATTTATGCATGGTCCGGGTCTCATCATGGTAGGGCGGAACTCCGCGGCGGAGAGCGTTCTGCTCGGCGCGCACGAATCGGTCGCGGGCGGGATCTACCGCGCGGTCGAACGCGCCGCGTCGATCGGCGCCACCGCGCTCCAGGTGTTCACGAAAAATTCGAACAGGTGGGAGGCGCCGCCGCTCACCCGCGAGGACGCCGAAAACTACAAAACGGCCCTTTCGAAATCAAGCGTCCGGTCGGTGATCGCCCACGATTCCTACCTGATCAACCTGTGCGCGATCGATCCGGTCATCCTCCGGAAATCGCGGAAGGCCCTGATCGACGAGATCAGGCGGTGCGACATGCTCGGGATCGGCATGCTGAATTTCCATCCCGGCGCCCACATGGGAGCGGGGGAGGAGGCGGGGATCACCCTGATCGTGGAATCCCTCGATATCGCGCACCGGGAGACCCGCGGGGCCGGCGTGCTGTCGGTCGTGGAGACCACCGCGGGCCAGGGCACGGCCCTCGGCAGCCGCTTCGAACAGATCGCCGCGATCATCGCCGGGGTGAGGGAACGCGACAGGATGGGGGTGTGCATCGACACCTGCCACATTTTCGCCGCAGGGTACGACATCCGGGACGCGGCGTCCTACGGGCGGGTGATGGGGGAATTCGGGGATATCGTCGGTTTTGACCGGCTCCGCGCGATCCACGTCAATGACTCCAGGTCGGGTCTCGGGTCCCGGGTCGACCGTCACGCTCACATCGGGGAGGGCCATATCGGGAAGGCCGGATTCGGACACATCATGAACGACCCGAGGCTGAAGGACGTGCCGAAGATCCTCGAAACTCCGAAGGGAGACGACCTCGCCGAAGACCGGGTGAACATGCAGGCGCTGAGAAAACTGGTGCGGAAAAAAATACGGGGAAGCAGGGCTTGACTTCGGCGGAAATTATTTTCAATATTCGACCATGAACGCATCCATCGGCGCCTGATATGCCGCGCCCGGAAACGATGACACTGAAGGAGACGCTGAAAACCTATTCCGCTCCCGGTACTCTCTGCAGCGACCTGGGAGACGGGAAGGTAGAATGCCACGCCTGCGGGCACCGTTGTACGATAGGACCCGGGAAGGTCGGCATCTGCAAAGTGCGGTACAATGAGGGGGGAAAATTGTTCGTGCCCTGGGGATACGTGGGGAGCGCGCAGGTCGACCCGGTCGAGAAGAAGCCGTTCTTCCACTGTCTCCCCGGCAGCCGGGCGCTCAGCTTCGGCATGCTCGGATGCGACTATCATTGCGGGTATTGCCAGAACTGGCTGACCTCGCAGGCGCTCAGGGACCCCGGGGCAAGTCCCGCGCCCGATCCCGCCTCGCCGGAGGATTTCGTGAAGATCGCCTTCGATTACGACGCGGCCGTCATCACGAGCACGTACAACGAGCCCCTGATCACCAGCGAATGGGCGGTCGAAATATTCAGGATCGCGAGGCGGTACGGCATGGTGACCTCGTACGTTTCCAACGGCAACGGCACCCCCGAGGTGATCGCGTACCTGAAGCCCTGGGTGGACGCCTACAAGGTGGACCTGAAGGGCTTCAATGACCGGCAGTACCGGAAGCTCGGCGGCGTGCTCGACAGGGTGCTCGAAACGATCCGCGCTCTCCACGAGCAGAAATTCTGGGTCGAGATCGTGACGCTCGTTGTGCCCGGTTTCAACGACACGGAATCCGAGCTCCGGGACATCGCGGGGTTCATCGCGTCGGTCTCCCCCGACATCCCGTGGCACGTCACGGCCTTTCATCCGGATTACCGGATGACCGACGTCAGGTCCACGTCCGTCCGATCGCTCGTGCGGGCGGCGGAGATCGGCCGGGAGTCGGGCCTGCATTTCGTCTACGCGGGCAACCTCCCCGGGCTCGTGGACCGTTTCGAGAACACCTTCTGCCCGGCCTGCTCGGCCGTCGTGATCGAACGGTCGGGATACCATGTCCTCGCGAACCGGCTGCGGGATGGTTGCTGCGGCGCCTGCGGCACCAGGATCCCGGGGATCTGGAAACGGACCCCGGCCGCGCCGGCCACGCACGGCACCAGGGCCTCGATGTAGGCGGCGCCATGAACCGACGTCGCGCGAAGAAAAAACCTGAAGAGATCCGGACGGGTCCGCTGAAGACGCTCTCGCTCTCCAGCGAGGACTGGCATGAAGTCGAACACGGGATCAGGCTCTTCAATTCGGGAAAATTCTGGCATGCCCACGAGGCCTGGGAGCTCGTCTGGCAGCGGCAGGCCGAGGACGAGAGGCTGTTCTTCCAGGGCATCATCCAGCTCGCCGCGGCATACCATCACCTCGCGAAGCAGAATCACCGCGTCGGCTATGTCAACAACCTGAGGAAGGCGGAATCGATCCTGCGCGTGTTCACCCCCGAGTACCTCGGGATCTCGGTCTCGCCCCTTCTCGAGGCGATCGGGGCGGGCCTTGCCGCCTCGGAGGGAAGGGAGGACCTGCCGCCGGCTGATGAGGAATATCGTCTCATCCCCAGAATCGGCTTCCGGCTACCCTACGACCCGGACCTCCTCGCCGCCGTCCGTTCGGCCATCGCGAGCGGGGAATTCGGGGAGGGCGTGGGCCTGTTCAACAGCGGCTTCCACTGGGAGGCACACGAACGGTGGGAGGAGGCGATGAGGAACGCCGAGGGCGGGGCGAAAAACTTCCTCCAGGGATTCGTGCACGCGGCGGCAGGGTTGACCTTCCTCAGGTCCGGAAAGAACGAAAAGGCCGGGTACCTTTTCATGAAATCGGTCGAAAACCTCAGGAGCTTCGGGGAGATGGATTGCGGCGTGGAATTTCAGCCGCTTGTGGAATGGATGGCGGGTACGCTGCACAGTGACGGAACGGGGCTCCCTGCCGGCAGAATGCCCGCCGATGCCCCGCCGACGATCGCCTTTCGCCGGAACGGGGAGCGCAAGCCTACTTCGTAGCGGGTCCCCGGCCGGCGTCGGCCTTGCCCGGCGAGAGTTCACGGGTCAGCGTCTCGAGGAACGCCCTCGTTTCGGGGTCCGGGTCGCCGCCCCGGTACGCATCCTTCATCGCCTCGGTGATGATTCCCTTCTGGATTCCGGTAAGAAGTGTTTTCTCCTCTTCGGCGGTTATGGCAAAGCGGGTGCGGGCCGCCGCCAGGGCCTCAGCCTGGGTGTCGTTCGGGGTTCCCTCGCCCCAGGCCGACCGGAGGAGTTTTCCAAACGACTGCAGGGCGGTTTCGCGCTGTGCCGGTTTCGTTTCGCCCGCCGCTGCTTTCACGCTCGCCAGTGTCACGGCCTCGAGCTGCTCCGCGAGAGCTTCCAGGCCCGGATTGTCCGGATCGATGATCATGATCCTGGCGATCTGGCGGAATGCGCTCTCGGCGTCTCCGCCGGAGATCAGCTTCCCGAATTCTTCCTTTGCCCGGGCGACAATATCCGAGATCGCTTCCGCACGGACTCCGGCAACCGCCTCCGCGACGGCCTGTTGTTCCGCCGCCTTCAGCTGTTCCCTTTCCTCCCTCTGGCGCAACTCCTCCTCGAGCGCGTTCCTCGCGAATTGCTCCGCCTGACGCTGGGTTTCGGTTTCGTGCGTGGCCCGGTCGCGCGCGATCTGGTCCCTGAGCTCGGTGATCTCCCGGTTGTCCGGGAGCTCCGATTCGCCGGCGGGGACTTCTTCGACGCGCGCCCCGGTGATTTCGGTGAGCTCCGATCCCTCGTGAGTTGCAGGGGGCGGCGGCGCGGAGGCCAGGCCCGTTCTCGCCGCCTGCGCGGCCGGCGGCGGCGAGGACCGTGTCACGCCGGGACGGCTGTGTTTTTCGCGGAGGGCGGTGATCCTGTCCCTGTAGGCCTGGGCATAAAAATTCCCCGGCTCAAGCTCCAGACCCTTTTCAACCTCCGAGAGCGCCTGGTCGTATTCGCCGCTCTTCAGAAATTTGTCCGCATTCCTGAGAAATTCCCCCACGAGCTTTTTGCGGGTGGCGTCGGGATATTCGGATCCTTTTTTCATGGCTTCTCCACGACCCCCTTTCCGAAAACGCTCAGGATATCGGACTGGTAGTAGACGTTATGGAGATCGGCGCTGCAGAGTTCCGCGTCGATGAATCGGCGGTTGATCGCATCCCTCAGGAGATCCAGCGTTCTGGCCTCCTTGGTCGAGTCCACCGTTTTCGTCTGCGGGGAATACATCTGGAGCGCGTAGATCCTGGCGAGGAGATATTTCGTTTCGACGTTGTTCGTGTCGGCGGCGACCGCGGCTTCACCGATGGAGATGCCATCGGCCCAGTGGCCGAGGCGCGTGAGGGTGAGGCCGAGATACGACCTGGCCCGGGTGTCGTTCGGATTCGACCTGATCTGCGCGCGCAACGCCAAATCGAGTTCGTTGAAGTACTTGTTCGACTCCGCAATGTCGCCGGAAGCCTGGAGGATCCTCGCGAGGCTGTACAGCGTCTGGTATTCGCGGGGGTCCCGCTCGAGGATTTTCATGCAGGCGGTCGTGACACGGGGAGCCTGGTTCACCCGAAGCTTCGGGTCGAGCACGATCACGTCCGACAGCCGCCCGGCGAGGTACCGGTCTGTATCGGCCGTGAAGAACATGGCGATTTCATGGTACGAGAGCGCTTTTTCGAACGACTTGTTCACCTGGTGAATGGTCGCGATCAGGTCCAGGATCTCCACGTTCCGCGGATCGAGTTTGTAGGCCCGCTGCAGAACCTCGAGCGCCTGTTCGGGTTCTCCCGAGCGGAAGAGGGCCACGCCGCGCAGGAAGGGGATCACGCTTTCTCCCGGTGAAAAACGGGCCGCGGAGTCGAGCGTCGCGAGCGCGTCCTCGTAGCGGTTCCGTTCGATCTGGACGCGGCTCAGCGCGATGTAACCGTCGCTGGAACGGGGGTTCAGTCCGATCGCGGCGGCGGCGGCCCTTCCGGCATCGTCCAGGAGGTCGCCCGCGCCGGGCTGGCTTGAGGTGTGCCTGGCCACGAGTGCCGCCGAGAGTCCCGTGTGGCTTTCCGCGAGGGTGGAATCGAGGGCGAGCGAACGG
>DATDQD010000126.1:0-5599 GCA_035292425.1 Bacteroidota bacterium | reverse complement strand
GCCATCACGACTGAGGAATTCTATCCCTACATTTCCGACATGAGTTACCTTCGGATCGAGCCGGAGATCCGGAAGAACCTCGGCGGCCTCACCGATGAAATGCCTTCGTGGGGTGACCGGTATTCGCTCGACTTCACGACGATCGGCCGAATCGACCTTCCCGTGGTCAACGTGGGGCCGTACGGGTTCGGAGCGCACCAGCCCGAGGAGCGGGTCGAAAAGAAATATTCATTCGAAATCCTCCCGGCGTTGCTTCGCGACATTGTCGCGGCCCTGAGGTAACGACATTGGCGGTCCTCCTGCCGAAATCCCGTCCTGTCCCGGGATAAACGGGCGCCTTTCTCAAATTTGAGATACCGGCCGGACCCCGTCGGTTCGGCCGATAATTTCAACAATCCGAATCAGCATTTTGGGTGAAAAATGACACGTTTCTCTGGCATGTAATGTGAATATACAAGTACGGGAGGGGGCACATTAAACGCGAAAACCGATTTTGCTGAAGGAATGATTGCATGACGACGAAAGCTTTCAATCCGTTCGAGATGGCAAGAAAACAATTCGACAACGTTGCCGACCTGCTGGGTCTGAACCAGGCGACGCGGGATTTTCTCCGCTCGCCGATGCGGGAATTCACGTTCAGCATCCCGGTGAGGATGGACGACGGATCGGTGAGCATCTTCAGGGGGTTCCGGGTCCAGCACAACGACGCGCGCGGGCCGGGAAAGGGCGGCATCCGTTTCCACCCGATGGAAACCATCGACACCGTCAGGGCGCTGGCGATGTGGATGACCTGGAAATGCGCAGTCGTGGACATTCCCCTCGGCGGGAGCAAGGGGGGCGTGATCTGCGATCCGCACAATCTGAGCCAGAGGGAACTCGAGCAGATCTGCAGGGGATGGGTGCGGCAGATCTCGAGGCTCATCGGCCCGAACATCGACATCCCCGCGCCGGATGTGATGACGAACCCCCAGAGCATGATCTGGATGCTCGACGAATACGAAATGATCCATGGCGGGAAATACCCGGGGTTCATCACGGGTAAACCGGTGAGCATCGGGGGATCGCAGGGGCGGACGGAAGCGACCGGGTACGGCGTCGTCTTCACCCTGCGCGAGGCGATGAAGGGCCTGAACCTGAAACCCTCGAACACCGAAGCTTCGGTCCAGGGTTTCGGCAACGTCGCGAAGTATGCGATCGAGCTGTACCAGCGGCTGGGCGGCAAGGTCGTCTGCGTCTCGAGCTGGGACCAGAAGGACAGGGCGTCGTATTCGTTCTTCAGACGCGACGGCGTCAACCTCGAAGCGCTCACCGCGATCACGGACCACTTCGGCGGCATCGACAAGACAAAGGCGCGGGACCTCGGGTATGAAATCCTCCCCGGGGACGATTGGCTCACCCGGGACGTGGACATCCTGATCCCCGCGGCGCTCGAGAACCAGGTCACCGGCGAGAACGCCGGCAGGATGTCGAAACGCGTCAAGATCGTCGCCGAGGGGGCGAACGGGCCGACCACACCCGAGGCGGACGCCGTCCTGAACGAACGCGGCATTTTCGTCCTACCGGACTTCCTGGCCAACGCCGGCGGCGTCACCTGCAGCTATTTCGAACAGGTCCAGAGTAACATGAACTACTACTGGGGAAAGGACGAGGTGCTCTCCAAGCTGGACACCAAGATGACCTCCGCGTACGTGGACGTCGTGAACGTGTCGAAGAAACGAAAAATATCGATGAGGAACGCGGCTTACGTCATATCGGTGGGCCGCGTCGCCCAGGCATGCGTGGACCGCGGCTGGGTGTGACCGACGAGGGAAAATTCGAAAGAAGGTTCTTCGGCTCAGGACGGCCCTGGACCTGGATCGGCGAGGGGTCGCCCGGCGGAAAGGCAGGGGGCCTCATTGCCGTCAGCAACATTCTCGGCGCCGGGCTCGACCCGGCGCTTGACGCGGCTCTCCCCGTCAGCATCCCCACGTTCACGGTCATCCGCAGCGGGGTCTTCGACGCCTTCCTCGCTCAGAACCGGCTCCTCGACCTGGCCCTTTCGGACGCCTCCGACACCGAGATCGCGCAGGGATTTCTCCGGGCGAGCCTGCCCGCGGAACTGCTCGGCGACCTCCGGGCCATCGTGGATGAAGTCCGTTCCCCGCTGGCGGTCCGGTCGTCGAGCCTCCTGGAGGACGCCCTCTTCGAACCCTTCGCCGGGGTGTATGCCACCAAGATGATCCCAAACCACCATGCGAGCCCCGACGAGAGGTTTCGGAGACTGATGGAGGCGATCAAGCTCGTCTACGCCACTGTGTTCTTCAGGTCGGCGAAAAATTACATCAGGAAGGTCGGCCGGAACGTGACCGACGAAAAAATGGCCGTGATGCTGCAGGAAATCGTCGGCACGAAGAGTGCGGACCGCCACTACCCGGAGGTGTCCGGCGTGGCCCGTTCGTACAACTATTACGCCATGGGGGAGATGCAGCCCCGGGAGGGTGTCGTCAGCCTCGCCCTCGGACTGGGGAAGACCGTCGTGGACGGCGACCCCTGCTGGCTCTATTCGCCCTCCCATCCGGCGGCCACACCGCCGGTGGGTTCGATCGGCGAACTCATCGACAGGACGCAATCGGAATTCTGGGCTGTGAATATGGGGAAGGACCCTCCCTACGATCCTGTCAACGAGGCCGAGTATCTCGTGAAGCTCAACATCGCCGAGGCCGAGGAGGACGAACGACTCGGGTTACTCGCCTCGACATACGACGTCCAGTCGGAGCGGTTACGCCCCGGGACCTCGTCCGCCGGCCCGAGGGTGCTGAATTTCTCCGGCCTGCTGGTGGACCGGGAACTCCCCCTCAACGATGTGATCCGCCGCCTGCTCCGGTCCTGCGAGGAATTCGTCGGCGCCCCGGTAGAAATCGAGTTCGCGCTGACCCTCCGGCCGGCCAGGTTCGGTTTCCTCCAGGTCCGGCCGATGGTGGTTTCCGAAGACATGGTCGAGATCGTGGACGGAGAATTCACCGGGGGGGAAGTCCTCGCGGCCTCTGAGGCCGCGCTGGGGAACGGCGTCGATACGACGCTGCGCGATGTTGTCTATGTCCGTCCCGACCGTTTCGACCTCGCTCAGTCGCGGGCCATCGCCGCCGACCTCGAGGAGATCAATTTTAAGCTCATGGCGGAAGAGCGTCCATACATCCTGATCGGCTTCGGACGGTGGGGGAGTTCCGACCCGTGGCTCGGCATCCCGGTGACCTGGGACCAGGTGAGCGGGGCGAAAGTGATCGTCGAGTCGACCCACGCGCACCGATCGGTCGACCTGAGCCAGGGCTCGCATTTTTTCCACAACCTTATCAGTTTCAGGGTGCTGTACTTTTCCCTGCCCGCGTCGGGCGGGAGAACCATCGACTGGGGATGGCTTGATCGGCAGCGCACCGTCGCCGAAACCGAAAGGGTCCGCCACGTACGGCTGGTATCACCGCTGACGGTCAAAGTGGACGGCCGGACAAAAAGGGGAGTGATCTGGAGATCGTAAATGGAAAACAATTCACAATCCACCGAAAATCTCCTCGTCGCGCTCAGGGAACGCGCGAAGGAACTCAGCTGCCTCTATACCGTCGAGGAGCTCTTCAACAGGCCGGGGATTTCCCTTCACGATATCATCCGGGGGATCATCAACGCGATACCCGCGGGATGGAAATATCCCGACGTCTGCCGGGCCGCAATCAACTACGCCGGCGAGATATACCGGCAGCCCGACTTCGTCGAAACGCCATGGGTCATGCACGCGGAGGTCGTCTCCCAGGAAACGGTCGTGGGGAACGTGAGCGTCTATTATACAGAGGAGAGGCCGGCCGCCGACGAGGGGCCGTTCTTGAAGGAAGAACGCCGGTTGATCGACGCAATCGCCGATCGGCTCGGGCGGAGGATTCTGTTTGAAAAGCTGAAGGACCTTTTCGAAAACCAGCCGGCCGGCCCGGGCGGCGAGCCGCAGTGGCGCGTCATTCTCGACCTATTACAGAAAACGGACGCCAGGCTTTTCATGCGCATGTCGCGCAAGATGCTGAACCTCCTCTCATCGGCCGGAAACGAGGAGGCAAGCGATCTCCTGGCCCGGTACCACCTGATGTTCGCGGGCGAACAGGAGTCCTCATCCGCCGACGCGAACCGCCCCCTCAGGATCCGGGCTGAAACAATCTCGCCGCAGGTGACCGACGAAATTTTCCGGATGGCGGGGAAGTATCTCGGCAATACGGAGATACTCAATAATATCCGGAAGTGGATCATGGAGGACCGGTCGGCGTTCCTGGTGAAAATCCTGGAGGATCCCGGTTCGTCACTGGAGGCCATCGGCAAGGCGGTGGAGCGGTACCTGGGTGTCACCAGCGGGACGGAGGAAAGCCTCACGCCGAGGGAGCGAGGTTACCGCGTGTCGCTGATCCGGCGGCTCCTGACAGAAGACACGCATTTCATCGGCGTGGCGCTGAAATTCCTCGACCTGTCCGATTTCCGGAAACTCTTTCAGAGGGTCATCTACCCGGCCGAGAGCCATGGAAAACTGGGCGGTAAATCCTCCGGCCTGTTCCTCGCCTCGGAGATCCTGAAAAAGACCCGGCTGCCGAAGACGGACCTGCCGGAGATCAAAATTCCGAGAACGTGGTACCTCACCTCCGACGGCATCCTGCGCTTCATCCAGCACAACGATCTGGAGGAAATCGTCGAGCAGAAATACGAGGACATCGCCAGGGTGAGGCAGGAGTACCCGTACGTCGTTCATCTCTTCAAGAACTCGACCATGCCCCCGGAGATCGTCAACGGGCTGTCGGTCGCGCTCGACGATTTCGGGGAGAGCCCGCTCATCGTCCGGAGCTCGAGCCTGCTGGAGGACCGGTTCGGCACGTCGTTCGCGGGAAAATACAAAAGCCTTTTCATCGCGAACCAGGGTCCCAAACGGGATCGCCTCAATGCGCTTGTGGACGCCATCGCCGAGGTCTACGCGTCCACCTTCAGCCCCGACCCGATCGAATACAGGATCGAGCACGGGATGATCGATTTCCACGAGGAGATGGGGATCATGATCCAGGAGGTGGTCGGCAGGAAGGTGGGGGATTATTATTTCCCCGCCATCGCCGGGGTCGCGTTCAGCAACAACGAGTTCCGGTGGTCCCGGCGCCTCCGGAGAGAGGACGGGCTTCTCCGCATGGTCACGGGCCTCGGAACACGGGCGGTGGACAGGCTGAGCGACGACTACCCGATCCTCCTCAGTCCCGGTCAGCCCAACCTACGGGCGAACGTCACCATCGACGAAAAGGTCTATTACTCGCCCCACAAAGCGGACGTCATCAACCTCCGGACCAACACGTTCGAGACCGTCAGCATCAGGGAGCTGCTCGCGAAGTGCGGCGACGACTACCCGCTATTGAGCGGGATCGTTTCCCTCCTGAGGAACGACCGGATCGAATTCCCGGGGGGGATGGGGTTCGACTTCGGGAACGACAACCTCATCGTCACGTTCGACGGGATCCTGCAGAATACCGGTTTCGTCGGCAACATGCGCACCATCATGAAGACGCTGCAGGCCGAAATGGGGACGCCGGTCGATGTCGAGTTCGCGCACGACGGC
>DATDQD010000125.1:0-2917 GCA_035292425.1 Bacteroidota bacterium | reverse complement strand
GAACTGCTGGCCGATCTGTTCCCCCACCGTGCGGACGCGCCGGTTGCCGAGGTGGTCGATGTCGTCCACCGTTTTGCGCCCTTCCTGGAGATCGAGGAGGTAGTTGATGATGGCGATGATGTCTTCCTTCGTCAGCGTCGTCACCGTGCCGGGCACCTGAAGGTTCAGCTTGGCGTTCATCCGGTAGCGGCCGACGTCGCCGAGATCGTACCGCTTCTCGTTGAAGAAGAGGCGTTCCAGGAGGTTCCTCGCGGTCTCGAGATCGGGGGCTTCGCCCGATCGGAGCTGCTGGTAGATAGCGTTGAGGGCCTCCTCGTTCGACCGCGAGGTGTCCTTCTGGATCGTGTTGGCGATGACCGAACTCTCGCCCGACCCCTCGGACTTGAGGAACCGGATCTTCCGCAGGTCGGCCTTTCTGACTTTTTTCAGGAGGTCCTCGGTGAATTCCTGGTCCTTGCTGATGAAGATCTCGCCCGTTTTCTTGTCGAACACGTCGCCGCAGACCCGCCGGCCGATGTAATCCTTGAGGCTGGCCTTCTGCACGTCCACTTCCTCGACGAGATTGAAGAGTTTCAGGATTTCGTCGTCGCTGGAGTATCCGAGGGCGCGCAACAGTGTCGTGACCGGGAATTTCTTCTTCCGGTCGATGTAGACGTACATGACGTTGCTGATGTCGGTCGTGAACTCCACCCACGATCCGCGGAAGGGGATCACCCTGGCGGAGTAGATCGACATGCCGTTCGGATGAATCGATTCGTCGAAAAATACGCCCGGCGAGCGGTGCAGCTGGCTCACGACGACGCGCTCCGCCCCGTTGATGATGTAGGTGCCGCGGTGGGTCATCATCGGGAGGTTGCCGAGGTACACCTCCTGCTCGATGGTGTCGACATAACTTTTGCCGTCGTCGCTCTTGGTCGAGAGACGGAGCTTCGCCTTCAGCGGGACCGCATAGGTGAGCCCGCGCTCCTGGCATTCGATGACGGAGTACTTCGGCTTTTCCACGTAGTACTCGACGAATTCAAGGAGATAATTTTCCCGCGCGTCGGTGAGCGGGAAATTCATTTTGAAGATCTGCTGAAGTCCCCGGTTCTGCCTCTTCTCCGGGGGCACCCCCGCCTGCAGGAAACTGTCCCACGAATCCGTCTGGACGTTGAGGAGGTCCGGATACTGGATGATGGCTTCGATGGTGCCGAAGGAAATCCTGCCGTTTGAGTTTTTTTCCGCGACTTTCAAAGAAACACCCTCTGGTTGTTGGTACTGTTCGCGAACTCCCCGGGCCGCCGCCGTGGCTGGCGCGGGGACGTGCCCCCGAGAAAAACAGGGAACCGATAACCGGTCTTTCGACCGGTTATCGGTTCCCTACCGCCGAATCGGGAGGAAAAATGGTGACTCTCTCGGCCCGCCGCTGATCGATCATCGGGCGGGGAGGCGCTATTTCAGCTCGACCTGTGCTCCCGCTTCCTCGAGCTCTTTCTTCAGTTTTTCCGCCTCGTCCTTCGAGATCGCTTCCTTCACGCTCTTCGGAGCCCCGTCGACCAGGTCCTTCGCCTCCTTGAGGCCGAGACCGGTCGCCGCGCGGACGACTTTGATGACGTTGATCTTCTGCGCGCCGGCGCTCTTCAGCACGACGGTGAACTCCGTCTGTGCCTCGGCCGCGGGGGCCGCTGCGGCGCCGGGCATCATGCCCCCGCCCATCATGGCGGGAGCGGCGGCGGTGACGCCGAACTTCTCCTCGAGGGCCTTTTTGAGTTCAGAGGCCTCCAGGAGCGTGAGCTTCTCGATTTTTTCAACGATTTCCAGAACTGCTGACATGTTGATCTCTCCTTTGTGTTTTCAGATTGTGATTTGCCGGCCGGCGTGCCGCTTCAGGCCGCTTTCTTCTTTTCGACCGCATCGATGACGCTGACCAGGTCGCGCACGACGGCGTTGATGGCGCCGACCAGGCCCGATGCCGGGGACTGGATGCACCCCAGGATGCCCGCGATGATCTCGTTCCGTGTCGGGAGTTTCGCGATGTCGTCCAGCTGCGCGCCCTCGTAGACGCGGTTCTCCAGCACGCAGACTTTCACGCGAAGCTTGTCGTTCTTCTCCCTGAACTTCCTGATGATCTTCGCCGGCGCGACCGGGTCGTCGTACCCGAACGCGATGGCGGTGGGTTGCCGCAGATGCCCGGCCACCTTGTCGAAGCCGGCGATCTCCGCCAGGGCCTTCCTGGCAAGCGTATTCTTGACGACCTGGTAGTCGACATTCGATTTCCGGAATTCCCGGCGGAGCTCGCTGACCTGCTCGACGGTGATCCCCGTGAAATCGGCGAAGAACATGCTCTTGGCCCGTCCGGCCCTCTGTTTCACCGCGGCAATGATCTGTTCTTTTTCAGATCGTTTCATGGTACCCTCTGCTGTACTGCATCTGGTCCCCTGAGAAGCTCCGCCGTGGGGGGCGGACAGGGAACCGGTTTTTGTGTTGAGTGCGTAATTTTAGTGCGCCGCGAGGACGGACCTGTCCAGCGGGATGCCGGGACCCATCGTGGTCGAGATCGTGACGCTGCGGACATACTGTCCTTTCGCGGACGAGGGCTTCGCCTTGACGATGGTGTCGAGGAACCTGTTGATGTTTTCGACGAGTTTCTGCCCGTCGAAATCGGCCTTGCCGACCGATGCATGGACGATGCCCGCCTTGTCCACGCGGAACTCGATCTTGCCGGCCTTCACTTCCGTGACGGCCTTCGCCACGTCGGGCGTGACCGTGCCGCTCTTCGGGTTCGGCATGAGCCCCCTGGGGCCCAGGACCTTACCGAGTTTTCCCACTTCGCCCATCACGTCGGGCGAGGCGATGATGACGTCGATGTCGGCCCAGCCGCCCTGGATTTTTTCGACGTATTCCTGCAGGCCGGCGTAATCGGCCCCGGCGGCCTTCG
>DATDQD010000124.1:0-4818 GCA_035292425.1 Bacteroidota bacterium | reverse complement strand
CGACGCGAACGTCGGGACCGTCGAGACGTGGAGGACATAGCCCGCGGCGTTCGTCGACGCGGTCCACGTCAGCGTGGCATTCGTATCGACATCGACCGCGTTGTCGGCGGGGGCCGTCAGCGTCGGGACGCCGGGATAGGTTTGTGCCTTCGGGTGGTAGACGAAAATATACAGCGCATTGATCAGGGGGCTCGTGACCCGCGCGGAATCGGAGGTGAACATGTCCACGCTGACCCCGCCGAACTGCGGCGGAAGGCCGAGGGGATCCCTCAGCCGGATGCTGTCGGCGAACACGGAAAGCCCCAGTGGCCACCGGAACGTGAAGGGGTACCCCCCCGCCCCGGGCTGGAACCTGACCTGGAACGTATCGACATCCGACGCTCCCGTGAACCCCGTGATGTTCTCCCCCATCCCCACGCCCAGGCAGGCGCCGGGGCTGACCCGCGTGTCGATCCACCGCACATCGAAAACGCCCAGCGGCGGTATGGGGGGAAGCTCGGCCTCCCTGATGGAATCGCAGTTGCCGAACTTCAGCGTCGGGGCGTCGATGCAGTACGATGCCTGGGGGTGAACGCCGAAGATAATGGTGTCCCTTTTGACCGTATTATCGCTGACGTAGAAGGGGATCCTGAACTGTGTCTGGGAAATGAGGTTTCCGGCCGCCGCGAGCACCAGGATAAATAGCGAAACCGCCGCCCGATATGTTCTTACGCGAGGGAGCATACCTGAAAGTAAGGAAATGCGGAAGCTCTCTGGGGTGAGAACTTCCGCATCTCCGATGATCCGTATTGAATGAGCGTTACTTCAGCAACAGGAGCTTGCGCAGGGCGCTGAACTCAGCGTTGTCGCCGGTCGCGACCATCCGGACGAAGTAGACGCCCGTCGTGACTGCCTGGCCGTTGTCGTCGGTCCCGTTCCACGTCGTGGTGTAGAAACCCGGGGCCATCGTTTCGGCCGCCAGCGTCTTCACCTTCTGCCCGATGACGTTGTAGATCGCGACGTCCGCAAAAGCGCTCTTCTCGATCGCGAACTTGATCGTCGTCGACGGGTTGAATGGGTTCGGGTAGTTCTGCTCCAGATCGAACCTCTGGGGCACGAGATCGCCCTCACGCCGGACGTCGACTGGCTCGCTGGTGCCGATGATATAGAGCGTATTGAGACCCGGCGGGTTTGTGATAATCGCCGTCGTGACATTAAGCATGTTGGCGCTGAAGATCAAACCGCCGGTGAACGCGTCGACCATCATCAGGCTGGACCAATCGGAGCTCAGTCCCGAGGGCCAGGTGAACGTGAAGGGATATCCGGCGTCGCTCGCCTGGAACTCGATCTTGAACGTGTCCGCCTGGCCGTCATTCTGAAGGTGCAGTCTCTGGCCGGTTCCCATACAGCCCGGTGTCCTGTGATCGGTGAATCGAAAATCGAAAACGCCCGTCGGGGGTTTCGGCGGGAGTTCCTCCTCCACGAATCCGCCCCGGGTAGGACCCGCGCCGTCAAAGCAGTAGGTCGCCTGGCTGTGCACGCCGAACGTATCCGTTCCGATACCGGTACCGGCATCCGCGCAGGTGATCGGTACGATGCGATAGTCGGGGTCCTGCGCGAAGACGGCAGTCGCGCCTATCGTGAGACCCAGAATCGCGAAAACGAGGGCAAGTCGCAGTGTTTGCAATTTCATCTGATGTAGCCTTCCTCTAAAAGTTGAAAATAGTTTGTTATTTAGTGTTGGGCGCCATGCACCGACCGCCAGGGGAAATATACAAAGTGATTTTTACTAATTCAACAGGTAAATCGGGTAAAACCAGTTCCTCCGCATCCCGCAAGGGATGCGGAGGAAAGGAGCCTGTGTTACTTCACCAACACCATCTTCTTCACCTGCGTGAACGTCTCCGAAGCGACGCCTTCTTCGGCATCCGCGATCGTTTCGGCAACGATTCTGTACAGGTAAACGCCCGAAGGCAGCGAGCTGGCGTCGAATTCGACGGTCTCGTTGAGTTCGATTTCTTCACGATCGAAGAGCGTCGCGACTTCCTGGCCCAGGAGGTTATAGACCTTGAGAGTCACGATCGACGCTTCGGGAAGGTCGAATTCGATGGTGGTCGTCGGGTTGAACGGGTTCGGATAGTTCTGTTCCAGCGCGAACGCGGTCGGAACTGCTTCCACCGTTTCAACACGACGGTTCTTCGGAGTGGCGCCCGGGTTCGGCTTGAGGTACGAAACCTCGTCGACCGATGTGTAGGCTCTCCACTGGAGCTTCGGCGCGGCCCAGCCGGCGGACGTATCGTCCGTGGCGGCGTTGTAGAAGGCCGCGTTGATCTTCGCGACGACCGTGTCGAGGCCCGCATAGACGCCCAGCGGAACAAACTCGTAGTTGGTCATCACGACATCAGCGGTATCCGCGATCTCGTCGACGGTCATCCCATCGTAGTCAGAGAGCGGGTCGCTGTAGATCAGGACCCCAAGTCCGGCGGGGGTCTTCAGACCGCTCGCCACCAGGTTCAGCTTGAGGGCGAGAAGTTCCCCGAAGAGCTTGTTGTTCTGTTTCTTGTTCGGGCCGAACGACTTCTGCAGTTTCAGGAACGGCTTGCCCTTGATGTCAAGGTCAAAACCGCGAGCCATCCCGGTGTGGTGCAGGCTCTTGTTGTTGAGCGAACCCCACAACGCGCTCTGCTTGTTCGGCTGCACGTACGCCTTCGTCTTACCGGCTACGTTGAGCTGGCCGGCGAGACCGACCCGGATGGAACCGATGGCCTGACCGGTTTTACCGATCAGATCATCCACCAGGTTGGCGCTGTTCGGCTTGTTCTTCACCGGATCGTACGCCTTTCCGGCCTTCGGACGCTTGCCCGGCTTCTTCTGATCGTCGGCGCCCAGCTGTGCCGCGGTAAATGTGCGGTACTTCGTTGAGCTGTCCGTCGTCTGGAAGAGACCGAAGTGCCTCAGTGTGGCCGCCCCGCCGCTGATGAGAGCGACCGGGTATTCGCCCGCCGCCGGTTGGCTGATGGTAAAGCCGCCCGGAACGGTGATTCGGACCGTGTCCACGGCGATCACACCGTTGAACGAGTAGCCCGAACCGTCGGAGACATCGCTGCCGCCGTTGACCGCGAGGTCAACCGTCACGCCGGACATCGCCGCATCCGAGCCATCCATCACACCGTTGCCGTTGTAGTCGCGGTAGACGATACCGCTGACATCGGAGTTGTCGAAGTTGCCGAAGTCTTTCCCGGTCGTATTGATGAGGTTGCCGCTGATGCCCGCGATGGCGTAGGTGCCTGCGCCGCCCGGCATCGTCCTCGTCCATCCGGCCTGAACGACTTCCGAGACAACATGCGAACCGGTGAAGACGCTGTCGATCGAGTAATCACCGTTTGTGTCGGTCGCCGCGGATGCTCCGCCATAGTACACGCCGCCGGTCACGTTGATGGTCCAGCCCTCGAGACCCGGCTCGCCGCCGTCTTTCACGCCGTCACCGTCGAGGTCGTTGAACTTGTTGCCGGTGATGACGAGGTACTTGAAGTCGAGGTAATCGGAGGTATCATTGAGACCGCTCGTGCTCACGACGACGCTGTCGACCCCGCCCTTCGTCCTCCTCCAGCCCGGGATCGAATCGACTTCCGACACCACGTAGGTGCCGGTATCGAGTCCGGTGAACGTCGACCCGATCGAGCCGCCGCCCAGGGTGAACGGGCTGCCGGGGAGATGGGCGCCGTTCTGCTTCACATTGAAGCTCGAGGTGGAGCCGGACGGAACCGCGATGATGTCCCCTGCGTCCCTCACCCCGTTGCCGTTCTGGTCAACGGTGAGCTGGACACGGATCCTGCCATAGAGGAAGTTGCCGAAGTCTTTCCCGGTCACGTTCGGCGTGCCGACGTTGACCGAGAAGGTGTGGGTGCCGGCGCCGGCCGGGAAGGTCCTGCGACCGACGAGCGGCTGGGCCACTTCATTGGCGACGTACGAACCAGCATATGCCGGCAAGAGGAGAGAGTAGTCTCCGCTGCCGTCGCTGACGTCGGAGCCCATGAGGAGACCGGTTAACGAATCCCTGTGGATCTGGATCGTCCATCCTGCCACTCCGGGCTCGCTGTCGTTGACGCCGTTGTCGTTCACGTCGCTGAATTTCTTGCCGCTCACGCTGCCCGCGAAGGTACCGAAGTCCTGCGTCTTGGTGCTGCTATCAGCCAGATGGTTGACGTTCACGGCGTTGGAGATGCCGAAGGGAACGGTGAACGCGACGCCTGCCACATTGAGCTTGATCTCGTACGCGGCCGGGAGGGTGACTCCGCTCCAGCTGTAGTCGCCGGTGCCGCTGGTCAAGACTGAATCGATGAGCGAGCCCAGCAACGAGACGTAGACCTTCGTGGCGGTGATGTCGGCTTCGCCGTCGTCGACGCCGTTGCCGTTGGCGTCGTTCCAGGCGTGGCCCATGATCGTTCCGCCGGCGAAGACCGGAGGAGTCGCGGACAGGGCGAAGTTGTCAAATGCCCAGCCGCCGAAGGCCAATGACCCATCGGAGAACGCGACGTACCGGAACCTGATGTTCGGGGAGCGAGCGGCCGTCGGATGGCTTGTGGTCGTGATCTTGAGCTGGACATAGACCCACCCTGACGGACCGACGGGCAGTTGATTGCCCGGGGATCCGGTCGTTCCGTTGTCGTTGCTGGTCCATGACGCGGCGGGGTTCGATGCGTTGCCGACCCCGTACGTCTGCGCAGTTCCGTCATCCCAATTGGCCGGATCCAGGGCGGCATGTTCGTACAGGGACTCGTCGTACCAGTTGATCCCGTTCGGATCATTCAGCACGCCGAGATCCGTCCACGTGATGCC
>DATDQD010000123.1:0-10849 GCA_035292425.1 Bacteroidota bacterium | reverse complement strand
TCGATCTTCGGGGAATTCCCCCTCAACGCGCGGCAGCGGATCATCGGGCCGCTCCTCCCCGCCACCGGCCGCGACGCCGGCGCCGAGGTCGAGCCCGCCCCCGTCTTCGCCACCGCCGTCCTCGGGAACGAGCCGCGGCGGCGGTACGCGCAATCCCAAGCCCTGACCTGACCCAAGAAAACAGCCAGAAAATTGTATGCCGACGATGAAAACGAAATTCATGAAGGTTTGGTGTGTCTTGTCCCTGCTGGCGATCGCGGTCCCGGCAACGTATGCCCAGTTCCCGGAGGACGTGCTCCGGTATTCCTGGCAGGGGATCGGCGCGGGAGGGCGTTCGATGGGGATGGGGACGGCGGGGATGAGTTTCCTCGACGATTACTCCGCGGTGTACTGGAACCCGGCCGGCATCGCCCAGTCGAAGATGAACGAGTTTTCCTTCGGGCTCTCGCACCTGTCGTTCCAGAATACCGCGACATTCATGGGAACGCAGAATTCCTTCAGCAACAACCAGACGAGCCTCGACCACCTCGGCCTCGTCTACGCGGTGCCGACGACCAGGGGCAGCCTCTCGATCGGGATCGGCTACGACCGCTCGACCGATTTCACCACCGGGCTCTCCTTCGAGGGCTTCAACGCGGAGAGCAGCATCATCCAATCCTGGGCCCCGGACGGCCAGCCGTATCCTTCGAACCTCACCCGCGCCGAGCTTCTCGAACTTGCCCTTGTCGACACGATCAGCGGCACGTTCGTCAGCCCGATCGGAGACAGCGTCGACCAGGCGGGCAAGACGATCGAGGGCGGTGGGCTGAACCGTTTTTCGCTGAGCGGCGCGGCGGAAGTGGCCCGCAACCTCTACGTGGGCATCGGCCTCAATTTCCTTTCAGGCTCCTATTCGTACTCGGGCCGGTTCACGGAAGCCGACGGTCTGGGACTCTATGAGACCTTCCCCTTCGACTACGATGCGCTGGAAGTCCAGGACATCATCGAAGCCGACATCAGCGGCTTCAACGTCAACGCGGGGATGATCTACCGGTTCTCGCCGCGCGCCCGGTTCGGATTGTCGGTGAAGACGCCATCCTGGATCACCGTGCAGGAGCGCTTCACGTCGGATGCGACCAGCTGGTTCGACGACGGCAGTTCGCGGACCGATCCCGGCGGGGGGGACCCCGGATCGTACACGGAATACGACATCGCCACCCCCTACGTCTTTTCGACCGGGCTTTCCGGCGGCACCCCGGCCTTCACGCTCGCCGGTGCTGTGGAATACACCGATTACACGCAGATGGAATTCCGCAACGCCACGAACGAGCTCCTGGCGCTGAACACCGACATCAAGGACCTGTACCGCGCGACCGTCAACATCCGGCTGGGCGGCGAAGTGAGAATCCCCGAATCGGACTTTTCCGTGAGGGCCGGCTTCATCCTGCTCCCGTCCCCCTACGAGGGAGACCCGGGCTCATTCGACCGGAAGTATTACACCGGCGGCATCGGGTTCAGGGTCGAGAATTCGGTCGGCATCGATCTGGCGTACGCCCGCGGGTCGTGGGAATCGTACCGCTGGATTTACGGGGACACCTACACCGACACCGAGGAAATCACCACGCACAGCTTCAAGGGGACGGTTTCGTACCGCTTCTGATTTCTTGATATAGACCGGGCTTTCGGGTATATTTTCCCGTCCCAAGACGTCCTCCCCGCAGGAGGGCGTCCGGAGACGGGATTTTTTTTCACACAGGGCGCAAGACATTGACCCGACCTTCCGTCGTCTTCCTGGGGATCACCGGGACGCTCATCGCGGCGCTCCTTGCCGCATTCTTCTTTTTCCGCCATCTCGTGGTGAAGTCCTTCCCGGTAACGGGCGGGACGGTCGCGGCGGCCGGCCTGCAGTCGCCGGTGGACGTCTACAGGGACCAGTACGGCATCCCGCATGTCATCGCGTCCGGCGCGGGTGACATGATGTTCGCCGCCGGGTATGTCCACGCGCAGGACCGCCTCTGGCAGATGGACCTCATGCGCAGGGCGGGCCAGGGGCGTTTATCAGAAATCTTCGGGAAGAAGACCCTCGGGGTGGACATGATGTTCAGGATGATCGGACTCCCGCGCGTCGCGGCCGCCATCGGGCCGGCGCTCAGCCCGGAATCGCGCGACGCCCTCGAAGCGTACGCGGCGGGGGTCAACGCCTTCATCGGATCCCACAGGGGGAAATACCCGGCGGAGTTCGACATGCTCGACTACGAGCCCGAACCGTGGAAGGTAGAGCACAGCCTCATCGTCATGCGGCTGATCGCCTGGGAGCTGGCGCTCGCCTGGTGGACCGACCTTACCTATGGGGCGATCGCAGAACGCGTCCCGGATGCCATGCTGAAAGAATTGCTCCCCGACTATCCCGATTCGGTGAGGGTGACGGTACCGTCGGGCGGGCGGCGCGCGCGCGCCGGCGATGCATCCCAATTGTATTCCGCCGCGCTCGCGTACCGGGAGATGTTCGGCCTCGGCCAGGCCGGCGGCGGGAGCAACGCCTGGGCGGTGAACGCCTCCCGTTCGGAGAACGGCTACCCCCTGCTGGCCAACGATCCCCACCTCGCGATGCCCCAGCCCTCCAGGTGGTATCTCATGCACCTCTCGTCCGGGGGTGCCGGCGTTTCGGGAGTCACGATCCCCGGGATCCCGGCGGTGGTCATCGGGCACAACGGGTCCCTGGCCTGGGGCCTCACGAACGCGATGCTGGACGACGCCGATTTTTACGCCGAGAAAACGGACGCCGCGAAGCCGGGCCATTATCTCCACGCCGGGAAATCGCTGCCGATGGACATCCGCGCGGAAACGATCTACATCGGCGCCCGGGACAGCGTCGAGATCACGTTCCGTGCGACGGTCCACGGGCCGGTCGTCAACGACGTCCATCCGGTCACGAAGGACGACACGCTCCGCCCGGCGCGCGACCCGTTGACAATGCGATGGACGGGCACCGAAGTTTCCGACGAGGTGCGCGGCTTTCTTATCATGAACAGGGCAGCCGGGATCGGGGAGTTCGAGAGGGGACTCTCGTACCTCACCGTCCCGGGCCAGGCGGTGGTGTACGCCGACACCTCGGGAAACGTCGCCTACTGGACGGCCGGCAGGGTCCCGGTCAGGAGAAACCGGTACCACCCGATGCTCCCCCTCCCGGGGTGGACGGGAGACGCGGAATGGAACGGGTTCGTGGATTTCCATGACCTGCCCCGCCTGCTGAATCCCCCCGACGGCATGATCGCCTGCGCCAACCAGAAGATCAGCGGCGACGCCTACCCGTGGTACCTCTCAACGCTGTGGGAACCGCCCTCCAGGATCGTCCGGATCCGCGAGCTCCTCCAGGGCGCGGCCCAATTCACCGCGGACGATTTTAAACGAATGCAGCAGGACGTGACCTCGCCGCACGCCCGCGAGCTGACCGGCCTCCTGATGCGGATCGCGGCATCGGGCCCCCGGGCCGACACCGTGACGAACGCCGCGATCGATTACCTGCGCAACTGGGATTTCCGCTTCGCCACCAACGACGTCGCGACCACCATCTTCAACGCGTTTTACGTGAGCCTCCTCCGGAACATCTACCTCGACGAGATGGGCCCCGATATCTTCCGCAACTTCCAGGAGTTCGGAGCCATCCCGAACCGGGTGACGTCGCAGCTGCTCGCCTCCGACGGCTCCCCATGGTTCGACGACGTCCTCACGCCGGCGCGCGAATCCCGCGACGAGATTCTGCTGAAAAGCTTTTCGCAGTCGCTCGACAGCCTCCGGGCGGCGCTGGGACCGGTGATGAAGGAATGGCGCTGGGGCAACCTCCACGCGGTGACGTTCCGCCACCCGTTCGGCGCCCGCTCCCCCCTCGACCACGTGTTCGACATCGGGCCGTTCGCCGTGGCGGGCGGCGGCACGACGGTCAGCAAGACCGAGTACAACGGTTCGGCCCCGTTCGCGGTGAAGGTGGGACCGTCGATGCGGCAGGTGATCGACCTGGGGAAACCCCTCGAGGGATTTTTCGTGCTCACCGGCGGCCAGTCGGGGCAGGCCTTCCATGCACACTACGAGGACCAGACCCCCCTCTGGCTCAACGGCGGCTACGTCCGGGTCACGATGGACCTGGAGGAAATCACATCGTCCCCGTGGGACCGGCTTGTACTCGAACCGCCGCGCTGAACGCCCATCTCCGTCAGGGTCCGTGCAGGAAATTTCCGACAGACTGAAAAAAGCGCTTTCCGGGGCCCGCCGGGTCGCGGTCTTCACCGGGGCGGGGATCTCGGCGGAAAGCGGCGTGCCGACCTTCCGCGGCAACGAGGGAATCTGGAAAAAATTCAAGCCGGAAGAGCTCGCCACGTTCAGCGGGTTCCGGGCAAATCCAGAGCTGGTCTGGGAGTGGTACCGGCTCAGGAAGGAAGTCATGACGACCGTCAGGCCGAACGCCGGCCACATGGCCATCGTCTCACTCGAGCGGTTTTACCGGGTCACCGTGATCACACAGAACGTCGACAACCTCCACCGGCGGGCGGGCAGTTCGGTCGTCCGCGAACTCCACGGCAACATCGAGCGGAACTACTGCACGGGGTGCGGGAAATTCTACACGGACGCCGAACTGCGCCTGGCCGTGACGGCCGTGCCGCGGTGCCCGAAATGTTCCGGCACGATCCGCCCCGACGTGGTCTGGTTCGGCGAGTTGCTCCCCGGGCAGGAATGGAATGCGAGCGTCGACGCGGCGCGCCGGGCCGACATCTTCTTCTGCGTGGGGACTTCGGGCGTCGTCTACCCCGCAGCGTCGCTCCCGTCCGTCGCGAAACAGGCCGGCGCGCTGGTCGTGGAAATCAACGTGGAGCCGACCGATCTGACGCCGGCGATGGATGAGAGCCTCTTCGGCGCGGCAGGCGAAGTGCTCCCTCGAATCGTCCGTGAGGTCGAATCGCTGGCCCCCAACAACATGGACAGGATGGACAGGATGGGATTGAACTGAATGCTGAAGAAGAAACCCGAATCCCGCACGAAGATCGTCTGCACGCTCGGTCCCGCATGCGCCTCGCCGGAGGTCCTCGGGGCAATGGTGCGCGACGGCATGAATGCCGCCCGGCTCAATTTTTCCCACGGGACGCACGCCGAACACCTCGTGAACCTCAGGCACATGCGGGCGGCCGCGAGGAAATACGGCGAACCGGTCAGCGTCATCCTTGACCTGCAGGGGCCGAAGATCCGGATCGGGGACCTGGAGTCCCCGCCCGTGGAACTGGCCGCGGGGGACAGGATCGTGATCACGACCAGGGACGCGTCCGGGAAGGACAACATCCTGCCCACGACCTACCGCCACCTGCCGAAGGACGTGAAGCGCGGCGACCGTGTGCTGATCGACGACGGGAAGATCGAGCTGACCGTGCTCTCGGTGAAGGAAACGGAGGTCGCCCTCCGCGTGGTTACCGGCGGGCTGGTCGGCGAGCACAAGGGGATCAATCTCCCGGGCATCGCAGTTTCCGCACCGTCCCTGACCGGGAAGGACCGCCGCGACCTCGTCTTCGCGTTCCGGCACGACATCGATTACGTCGCGCTTTCTTTCGTCAGGAGGGCGCACGACGTGGCCCACCTGCGGGACTTCATCATCGAACACGGGCCGAAGGGGAGGAAGATACCGATCATCGCCAAGATCGAGAAGGACGAAGCGATCGCGAATTTCGACGCGATCCTCAAAGAGACCGACGCCGTCATGGTCGCCCGGGGAGACCTCGGGGTGGAGTTGCCGGCGGAAGAGGTCCCGCTGCTCCAGAAGATGATCATTCGGAAGTGCAACGAGGCGGGGAAACCGGTCATCATCGCCACGCAGATGCTCGAATCGATGGTGGACAGCCCCACGCCCACGCGGGCCGAGGCGAGCGACGTGGCCAACGCCGTGCTCGACGGCGCCGACGCTGTCATGCTGAGCGGAGAGACCTCGGTGGGGAAATACCCTGTGAAGGCGGTCGAGGTGATGGGCAGGATCATCGCGAGGACCGAGGAACACGTTGCCCGCAGCGTCCCCTTCGACCCCGACGGGATCCCCTCCACGCACGAGTACGATCCCCTGAGCAGGTCGGCCTGCATCCTGGCAGACCAGTTGAAGGCGGCCGCCATCGTGGTGCTCACCCACTCGGGGAAGACGGCGTTCCACGTGGCGAAGTTCCGGCCGCCGTCGCGGATCATCGCCGTGACGGACAGGGAGAAGATCATGCGCCGGCTGAACCTCGTGTGGGGGATCGGCGGGCTGATCGTGGAGGACCTGAAGAAGGACACCGACGTCGCCTTCCGGAAGATCCAGGCGGACCTCCTGAAGCAGGGCTACGTTTCGAAGGGTGACACAGTGGTGATGATGGCGGGTATTCCCCTGTTTGAAGGCCACCCGACGAACGCGATCAAGGTGGACGTGGTCTGACGCGGTGCGTTACTTCTTGGGACGGTCGGCGAAGTTTCTCAGGAATCGTATTCCCCGGTAAAGACCGGTTCGGATAAACGCCGCGTGGAGGGCTTTCCCCTTGAGCGTCCGGTTGAAGAGGTAGAGCTCGTGGCAGCTCTCGGTTTTTTTCGCCCATTTCATCTTGTAGGCAAGATCGCCCCAGAGGAAATTGACCCTGCGAATCCCACGCTCGACAAACGACTTCAGTTCGGTTGCGATGAGGTAGTTTCCAGGAGAAAACCGGTCGTAGGCCATATCGAAACTCCCGCGGAGGCTTTCGACGGTATCGCGGTACCGGACCCCCAGGTCATACGCGATTTTTTTTCCATCCTTTTCAAGGAACCAGAGCGTCAGGCCTCCCAGTTCCAGGGCGATCCTCATCTGGGATTCATATGATGCCCGGACATCCGGGCTTCCGAGGCTTACGCCACCCGAGTGTTTCCAGCTGCGCATCTCGATGTCGGTCATCTGGTCGAGGAGTGTGTTCAGGTGATCCGCGGCTGTGACCTCGAAAACCGTGACTCCCCCCTCTTTTTCCACGCTGTTGGTGTTGTGCCGGAGGTTTTTCCTGAATCGCGGACTGAGTTCTTTCAGGTAGGATTCCCATTCGTGCGGAAGTTCGATGACGGCGTTCGAAAATACATGCCGGACGTTGCAGGAGTACCCGTGCTCCTCCGACCAGCGGACAAATCCGGTGAGGGTCTCTGACCCGTCCGGCAGGGGATGAAGGCGGAGGTAATCCCATTCCCCGGGATGGGAGGAGAGGTAGTCTGTGATCGCCGCGATGGGTTCGGGTGCGCCGGCTTTCGTGATGCATTCGAGAGATGCCGAGAGATTCCTCGGGCTGTAGGCGTATCGCCCCATCGTCAGCAGCTCCAGCCGTCTCAGCGAGATCCCCGGGACACCGTGGATGATCCTGACGAACGGGGCAATTCCCGCCGGTTCCCCGTCGCGTTCCGCCAGCAGGACGAAGAGCTCCCTGGGCGGCCCTCCGGAACTCCTCCACCAGTCGGACATCCACTCGTGGGTGAGATAGAGGGACGGGCGGGCGGACTGTGCGACGAGGTCGTTCCAGGCCGAACGGAGTGATGCGAGACCGGTCTCCGTGCGGCAGCGGCTGAGAGTGAACCCGGCGGCACGTGTTCCCCGCTCCGGCCCGGATTCCGGCGAGAGCAACCGACCCCTGGATGAACCCATGGCTTTATTCCGGTTGTCTTCCGAAGGACGGGCGGTTGCGCCACGCCGCGGGCAGGAATGTTTTAACGTACGGTACGAGCCGGTCCCTGACGCGCCACCGCAGACTCTGGTGCAGCGCCTGGACGCCCAGGAAGACCATGATCTTCACCGACCGGGCGTCGCAGGGCCAGAACATCGCCTTGGCGAAGGAGGTCATTTTCCCCCCGAGACGGAATTTATAATCCTCGTCCCCGCCCTGGAAGTCGAAAATTTTATATCCCTCCTCGATGGCGTCCCTGATCACCTTCGCGAGGAGCACCTTCCCGGGGCTCATGCTCACCAGTTCGTGGTTGCGGGCGAGGCCGCTGAGATAGAAACAGCACTGGTCGTTCACGAACATGGCGTGGACGGCGGCAAACCTGCGGCCGTCCTTTTTCAGAAAATAGAGCCGGGATTGGCCGCGCGACATCAGGTCCATCGTCACGTCGCCGAGGAACCGGCCGAACCTCTCGGAGTGAAAATACCCGCTGACCCCCCTCGGTTTCCACGACTCCCCGTGGAGGCGGACGTAATCTTCGAATGCGGCACGGTCCGGAGTCCCGACGACCTCGACTTCGGCTCCGTTCTTGATCAACGAGCGGGTTTTTCGTTTGATGGCCTCGCGCTCGTTCGGGCTGAGGCCTGAAAGATACTCCTCCCACGTCGGCGGGAGGTCCATCATCACCCGCTTGATGACCACCGGTACGAACTGTCCGCGCAGGCCCTGTAGTCTGAGGCCTGTCATCAGCTCGCCCATCGCCTCCGATTCGGGGGGAAACCTGAACAGGGAAACGAGATCGCACCCGGGACGTTTCAGGCAGCGGGCAAGTTCCGTCGCTATGGCGCGGACCGGTTCGCGGGATTCGCCGGGGCGGGTGAGGATGGTGTATTCTCCGTAGGTCTCGTACACCCCGATCATACGGAGGCGGTTGAGATTGACCCCGACGACGCCGAGCCTCTCGAGATAAAGGGGGAGGATCGCCGTGAGACGGCCGTCGATCCTGGCGATGATGATATGCAGATCGTTGCGGCCGTTCCGGTAGACCTTCCACCAGTTCCACACCCACGTGAATGTCTGGAAAACGGTCCCCCTGGCGGCGTCGTGAAATTCGTTCCATTCCCGTTCGAGAGAACGGAACTCAGGCTCGGTTTTGATGATATGTGTTTCAGCAGGACTCACTCTCTACCAGGACGGCAATAGATGATATCGTTCCACCCGCTTTCCCGAACCGATCTCGTGATCACTTCGTTTCCCAGGGACCGGAGTTCTTCCGCGTATGCGCGGTGAAGCGCCGTTTCTTCCGGACGGTCCACAGGCCTGTTGAGCACCATCGAACCGCCCGGGCGCAACAGTGCGCGCATCGCCTCATAGATGTCCCTGCCCGGGCCGGTAAGAGCCGATGTCGCGGAAAAAAATACGTCATCGATGACGAGATCGAACGATTGATGCTCCAGCGACAGCCTCTTCAACACTTCGAGGGCGTCACCCTCGACGATCAGCAGTCCGGGAATCCTGCCAAGGTCGAAATAGGATTGTGCCGCTCCGATGACCACGGGGTCCCGTTCCACAACGGTTACGCTTCCGGGCCGAATCTCCGGTGTCAGGAGATGAAGGGTCGTGCCTCCCCCCAGTCCGAGCATCAGGACATCGGAACCGGCAGGCGTCTCGAACGGAGGATTTGCCAGATGTCCCCAATAGTCCCTTTTCGCTTCACCCCATCCGGATCGCCGGAAAAAGACCGACTGAATTTGACCGTTGATGGAAAGAACTCTCTCCCAGCCGAGGTCGTACACACCGATCCGCCCGCTGGCAGGTGAGATTGTCTCAAAAACCGCTTTCCGTCTGTAAAAAACACGCCGCGCCCTCCCGAGCGCGGTGTTTATGGTGAGATTACGACCGAAGATCCTCATTCCCGGGGCTGATATTCTGACTGACCATCGTGACCGGAACGGCTTCGGTCCCAGGCCCAGCATCGTCTCCGGACAGTGGCACCTCTAAAATCCGTATAAATGGTAACGTTTTCTTAAAAAATATCGCCTGGAGGCGATGATGATCCGTTGATCGGCCCCGCAATTAAGTTACCACACCTCCGCATCGAAAAGCGTGAGATGGCTCACACGCCCCAATCAAGGATGGGGGCATAATATAACCTCCCCGGAGATAGTAACAAAAAAATGGATAAAACGGGAATTTTTAGAGATGGGCTGTTAAACTTTCGGGAGGATGATCCGGCTTAGCTCGTCCGGTTTCTCGAGGGCCACAGAATGGGCACACCCCTCCAGGATAATGGTCCTGACGTGATCCCCCGCCCGTTCGAGGGAGGCGGCACGGTTTGGGGGGATCGTCCTATCGTTCCCGCCCCAGACCACACGGACCGGAAATGCGAGACCCCGGATGATGCCGGGGAGCCGGTCCCCGCGCGACCAGATGTCCGTGACGGCCCAGACGAGGCATTCGAGGTTCCCGGGCCGGCCCAGATGCTCCAGATAACGATCCACGAGTCCGGGCGGTCTCGACGAGACGTCGTGAAAGGAACTCCTGCTGAGAGCTTCGGCGATGCGGCGGTTCGGAAGCATGTTCCGGAGGAGCCTCCGGAGGGCCTTTCGGAGCATGGGGGCGCGGAGCAGGACGGCGTGCCTCCTGGTCCCCGTCGGGCATATCAGGACGAGAGCCTCGATTCTATCGGGACGGGAGACGGCGAGCAGCGCGGCGATCTCTCCGCCGTACGATGTTCCCGCCACGGTCACGCCACGCAGGTCGACTTCATCGAGAAGCCGGGCGAGCAGCTGAGCGTGGTCTTCGGCGCGGAACGGCCTGCCGGGAGGGGGACTCTCCCCGAACCCCGGCAGGTGGGGAACGATCGTCTCGCAACGGTCACCGAGAAGCGGAACGACCCTTTCCCACATCGCCGGGCCGCCCAGGCCGTGGACCAGGAGGATTGGCGGGCCCCGGCCTGTTCGTTCGAGGGACAGTTCGGTCCCGTCGAGGGTGACCCTTATTTTTTCAGGCGAGGCGGAGAGAGCCATTCGTCCGCGAGCTTCTTCAGCATCTTCATTTCCTTCGGCGAGAGCTTCCGCTGCCCTTTCGCAAGTCGCTGCCGGAACGCCTCGTAGAGCGTCACCGCGCAGGCCACCGACACGTTGAGGCTCCCGATCATCCCCGCCATCGGGATGCGGAAGTTCACGTCCGCC
>DATDQD010000122.1:0-6667 GCA_035292425.1 Bacteroidota bacterium | reverse complement strand
GAGGTCGCCGAACCAGCCGACGTAGACGTCCTCGATCGCCTTGTTCGACGTGTTGATGAAGTAGTAATCGAACGGGATCACCGCGTTCGCGAAGTTCCCGCTCCACGAGAAACATTTCTGGATCACCTTGATCCCCATCGGGAAGTGCCCGCTCGGCGGATCGTTGTCGTCCCGCGCCGAACAGTACAGGTCCTTGTCGGAGATGGCGGCGTAATCCTCGTCCACGTGCGGTTCGCCGTGGTCGATCAGGCCGTTCTTCTCGGTGTAGGCGTCCGGGTCGTCCTTCCTCCGGAAGTTGCCGTTCGCGTCGGGACGGCAGAGGTCGGTCCTGGAGCGGTCGTAGTTGTCGAAATTCGGGTCGGGGTTGGCCGTTGCGTCGTACCCCCCGCGGCATCCCACCTCGTTGACGTCCTCGATCCCGTCCGAGCCGACGTCGTCGGTCGCCAGGACCCAGTCGCCGTCATTGTCGAGGCCGTCCAGGTCGTCTTCGTCGATACGGCCGTCGCCGTCGTCGTCGCACCCGCGGCGGTTCGGCTCCGTGATGCTGTCGCGCACCGCCGTCTGCCAGATCAGCTCCCTCAGAGGATGCCTGGGGTCGGGTCGGATAAACTTGCCCGCGCTGTCGCCGTTGTACCCCTCGGACACGTGCCGCGTCCCGTCCACGATCCCTCCGATCCACGGTCCGGCCCCGTAGACGTGCTCGATGCCGGAGCCGGCCGGGTATTCGAGACCGTAGCGTGGCGTGAAACCCGCGGGAATCGATCCACCGTCGAATGCCTGAAGTCCGATCGTCATCTGGTTGCTGATCCAGACCTGCATGTCGAACCCCTGGACGGCCCGCTTCGCGTAGTTGACGGCGGTCTTCGACACTGCACGGGGATCGGCGGCACTGCGGGATTTATCGGCCCGGGGAAATCCCGTTTCCGTCATGAAAACGGCAACGACACACATCATGATCGACAACCGAGAACGCATACACCACTCCTCAACCTTGATTGGATGATGCCTGAATGTATGAAAATATATTTAAAAAGCGAGTATTTTCAGCGACAGGTATCACCGTTGCGACTATTTTAACGTATCACCACGAATTTCCCAAACTGTCTGCCCATGTCCGATTCTACGACATAGACATAGAGGCCGCTTGCGACGGACCATCCACCATCACTGATAAGGTTCCAGTCGAGTTCACCCTGGTTTGGATTTGCCGAGGGCGCCTGATAGTTTAGCGTTTTTACGATATCGCCCGCCACCGTGCAGATCCTGATGGTGCATGAACGGGGCAGGTGGATGAACTTCAGGGCCCGGCCGAATTCGGTCCAGTTCCTCGCGTCCCCCTCCCAGCCCCCCGCCTCGCGGGTGTAGTCCTCGTACGCCCTGTAGGGATTGGGGACGACCTTCACCATCCCCGGTTCGTCGGAGGCGTTGAATTTCAGGTCGAAGCGGATGAGCGATGCCCCCCCGGCCGGCGTTTCGGAACCCTCCGCCCGGATCGTATCGGTGACGTACGCGCCACTCCGCGCGCGCCGTGTCCTGACGACAACCTCGGGTATGGCGAACGATGTCACGCTGTACCAGTATCGCGCGTCGGGCCGGAGATTGACATCGGTGTATTCCGAATCGATGCCGAAATTGTAGCCAAACTCGTCGTCGAGATCATATTCCCTGACCAGGGAGAAATTCGGATAGTACTCATTGTTGGGATCCGCAGCATCAGATCTGTACAGCCGGAACCCTTCGAAATTTCTCCCGCCCGGAATCTCGCCTCCGGTGACGCACGGGGACGATTCGGGGCAGGGCACGACGGCGTCGATCTCATCGCAGGGGGGTTCCATCCGCCTCCAGTGATCCGCCGGCAGGCCGCGGGCGGTGGTGCTGTAGAGGTCCCATGGAGTCACAGGGCCGTCGATGCCGTTTCGAACATCCCACCGCAGATGGACCGAACGATCCCCCTGGTCCGCCATCAGGATGGGGGATGATGGTGTGACGGGTGGATGGTAATCCCTCTCATAGAGCACGATCGCCCTCGCAGCGTTTTCAACGAGGCTGTTCTCCCCATAGACCCTCTCCCCGCCGACGAACGCGACGGTGAGCCCTAGCGTATCCCCGGGCTTGAATTCGTCGTACGGTCCCACGGAGAGGAGGAAACGGGTATCGCCCATTTCGGAGAGCGGTTGACACTCTGTCATTGTTGGAGCTCCGGTTTCCCCGCTCATGACGGTGTAGTTCATCGCTTCATTCCAGGGGGGACCGGCGAAGATCCACCAGTGAAAAAACGCCTTCAGTGAATCGAGATTTCCGCTGGCCCCGAGAACGGTGACTCCCGCCGGGGTCGCCGACCTGTCGGCGGGATTGTGGGTATATGCGGTCCGGAGGCTTTCAATGTAGCAACTGTAGTTACTGTAGAAGTATCCGCCCCTTCCGATGTACCCCACGTCCATGTCGGCGAAGAAACCGAGGTACACATCATGCGCGGTACTGTCTCCAACATTGACGAAACGGAATTCGACAGGAGTGGAACCTGAGGACCAGCCGTCCCCCCAGGGGTAATCAGGCCAGGTGTAGTTCACCTGGAGGATTTCGACCGCGAGCGGCAGTGTCCGACCTGACGGATACCGGCTTCGACCGATGCACGTCTGGTCGAGGTCCGAGACGCGGCCGTAATCCTCGTCCACATTCGGTTCACCGCTGTCCGGCATGGTATTCTTCTCGGTGTAGAGATAGGGATCAGAGCGGGGAGGATACGATCCCGCCGAATCCGGACGACAGGAATCCCCATCCACCGGCGAATAGTTATCGAACGCCGGGTCAGGGTTCGTAGCGGCATTGAACACGCCACGACAACCGAACTCGTCGATATCCGGTATGCCGTCCGCACCCACGTCGTCACGCGCCGGGTCCCAATCCCCGTCATTGTCCCTCCCGTCGAGGGGATCTTCGTCGATCAAACCGTCCCCATCGTCGTCGCAGTCTCTCCTGTTCGTCCGTTCAGGTTCATACCAGGAGAATGAAGAATAAATACGGTTCTTCGACGGGTGTTGGGGATCGACCGGGAAGTCTTTGCTACCCTCACTACTGTATGCGCTAAGAACGCGCGGCGCCCCATTGATGATTCCGCCGATCCAGGGTCCGGCCCCAAAGAGGTGCTCGATCGAGTCGTTGCGGTCATCGCTCATACCGAGGATCGCACCCGGCCCGTAGGCAATATTCCACGGAGGCGTAGCATCGAACGTCGTGCGCCCGAACGTCATCTCATTACTGAACCAGACGCGAAGACTGGACCCCTGGATGGCGCGGCTGGCGCGTGACGCCGATACATCCGAGATGATGCCGGGTTTGGGGACTGCGGTTCCGACGGGCTGTGCGGGACTGACATCACTTGTTGCGATGTGGCTCCCTGCCACGCAGACCATCCGTAAGACGCAGATCCTGAGGCCCCGGATTCTGTCGTGTTTCGAAGACCTCAAGTTCCACCTACCGTATCACCACGAACTTCCCGTATTGCGTCCCATACTCCGATTCCACGGTGAATACATACAGGCCCGAAGCCAGCGGCCGCTTGCTTTCGGTGACGAGCCGCCAGTCGAACTGGCCTTCGTCGGGGTCGCCCGGAGGCGACTCATAGTTCAGCGTGGTGATGACGTCCCCGGCGACGGTGTAAATACGGATCGTGCACTTGCGCGGGAGATGGATGAACCTGATTTTTCTTTTGAAATCGGTCCAGTCGTAGGAGTTTCCTTCCCAGCCCCCGCCCTGGCTCGTGTAATCATGATCGACACGGTACGGGTTGGGCACGACCAGAACTTCTCCGAGGCGATCGGAAGTCCGGAAAGAGGCGTCGACTTTCACAACGTTATCGAGGATATTCGACTCGATACCTGGCGTAAAATTCGTATCATACACGACGCCCCCGGACGGCCCGGGCCTCGGTACGATGTTCATGTCCGGGATCCCGAAGGAAGTTACCGCATACCAGTAGCGCCTCCCGACCTGCAGGTTCGAATCCACAAACGCGGTGTCGAGACCGAAGTCGAATCCCACACCGTCGCCCGGGATATCGTACTCACGGATTTTGGTGAATGACCCGGGATGCGGGTTTTCCCCCTGGTGTTCGCTACGGTAAAGTCTGTATCCTTCAAAAATGCGCCCTCCGGGAAGCCCGCCACTGCTGTCACAGGGAACCAGCGCGCCGCATCCTGTCACGTCCCCGCCGATCTCACAGGGCGGGTCGCTTCTTCTCCAATGCCCGGGGGAAAATGTTTCCGCAAAGCCATTGGAGAGGTCCCAGAATCGCAATGGGTCGGGGCCGCCGGAAGAATGAGCCCAGTCCAGCCGGACACCGTTGTCTGCCTGCGCGAACCGTAGTTCCGGAGAGGGCGGAACCGCCCGGGGGAGCACCGCCCCCGGATTTTTCATTCGTTCATGGAGCAGCAACGCTTTCCCCGCATTTTCCTTGAGGTTGTTCGGCCCCGACTCGACACCGAAACCGCTGACCAGTGCGATGGAGATCTTGAGCGTTTCGCCCGGCGCAAACGATTCGAAAGGGCCGAAGGATAATAAGAACCTCGTGTCGGACGGGTTTGTGGGTGATTGGCAGATGGCGATCAGGTTGTCGGGGAACGGTACGCCGCTCATCCAGCTGTAGAGGGTCGAGTCGTCCTGGCTGGGGATGAAGCGCGTCGTGAAGTCGAACCACTGATAGATGTACTTCAGCTCGTTGAGCGGCTTCGGCGTGCCAAGCACGGTGATGCCGATCGGCGTCGATCCGCGGTCGATCGGATTATGCGCGTATGCCGTGCGCAGTGTATCGATGTAGCAGGTGTAATTCCGGTTATAATAGTCTCCACTGTTCACCGGCCCGACATCCGCATCGAGGAAATATCCCACATAGACGTCCTCGATAGTCTTCGTTCCCTCATTGATAAAATAATAATCGAACGGGATGATGGCGCCGTATGACGGGTCGCGCCACGCGTAGACCTTCTGAATGACCTTGATTTCCATCGGGTAGTGTCCGGCCGGCGGGTCGTTCCGGTCGCTGGCCGAGCAATAGAGGTCGTTATCCGAAATTGCGCCGTAATCCTCGTCCACGTTCGGTTCGCCGTGGTCGGGGATGCCATTCTTCTCTGTGTAAGCGTCCGGGTCGTCTTTCTTCCTGTAGTTTCCATTGGCGTCGGGATGACACTGATCGGTGCGGTACCGTTCGTAGTTATCGAAAGCGGGGTCGGGGTTCGTCACCGCGTCGTACCCACCCTGACAACCCGTCTCGATGATGTCCGCGATCCCGTCGATCCCCACATCGTCCGTCGAATCGGTCCAGTCGCCATCGTTGTCAAGCCCGTCGAGGTCGTCCTCGTCGATCTTTCCGTCGCCGTCGTCGTCGCATCCGCGCCTGTTCGGCTCGGTCAGGCTGTCCGCCACGGATGTACGCCAGATCAGTTCCCGCAACGGGTGCCTGGGATCGGGCCGAATATACTTGTTTGCATTGTCTCCATTGTAACCTTCCGACACGCGACGGGCCCCGTCGACGATACCTCCGATCCAGGGGCCACCGCCGAAGACGTGCTCAATGCCTGAGCCGAGAGGATACTCCAACCCGATGGGAGGTATACCTCCATCCCAAACCTGTTGTCCGATCGTCATCTGGTTGCTGATCCAGACGCGCATGTCGAAGCCCTGGAGCGCGCGTTTGGCGTAATTGACATTGGTTTCGGATGGGGAGACGGGATATTTCTGCTGTGGACTCCGGGCGTCCGCGGGCCTGGGGGCGATCAGGGAAAATACCGTAAGGAGGACGGGTATGATATTCAGAAGACATGATCCGGGGCCGGGGATTGCCTGCCGGTGAGAGGTGCCGATCCAAGCGTCAGAGGAAATCATTCAATCATTCTCCTCGACTGAAATATTTTTAAGTGCGTGCCGGCGGCGGATGGCCCCGGCGGTACTTACGGTAAGAACACGGGGAGAGGATTCACGAAATAATAGCGATTTTAGAGAAGAGAATCAATGGGTCAAACCGTTACATGCAGGGCCTGCATCGCCTCCCCGACAACGTAGTGCGACCCCGTGATGAGGATGGGGTCACGTCCCCCATTTTCCCCGATAGCCTGCCGGATTCCGCGATCGACCGTCCCCGCGAGCAGGGCGGGGCACTGTCGAAGATGTGAATGGCCGACGAGGTCGCGCGGGTCCCTCGAACGGGCCGCGCCGGCCCGGACGAAATAGAACATCCTCGCCACGGGCCGCAGGAGATCGATCATCGGGCCGAATTCCTTGTCCCGTACCACGCCGAACACGATCCGGAATTTCCCCGTGTGGAGTTCCCGCAGGGCGCCGACGAGCGCCCTGGTCCCGTCCGGATTGTGGGCCACGTCCGCGATGATCAGGGGCTCGCGGCCGAGCAATTGCAGCCGGCCGGAAAAACCCGTCAGCCGCTTCAACGACGAAAAACCGCGCCGGATCGCCCCGTCGCCCACCCGGAATTGTTCCCGTACAGCTCCGAGTGTCCCTAACGCCTGGAGGGCTATTCTCGCGTTGCCGGCCTGATATCTCCCTATCGCCCCGACGTGCAATTTTCGAAACACTTTTCCGTCAATCTCAAAATCACCGGCGAGGCCCTCCAGGTCGCTGACGGCATCCGAAACAGTAGTGGCCCGGAATGCCTGGA
>DATDQD010000121.1:0-3157 GCA_035292425.1 Bacteroidota bacterium | reverse complement strand
CATCGGGCTCTTGTGGGTCATGAGCCGCTGGAGCGTGTAGAGGTCCACCTCGCCCGAGGAGGCCAGGTGCGAGGCGAACGTGTGCCGCAGCCCGTGATTCGGGCGGAATTCGGCCGGCAGCTCCGCGGCATCGCGGATCTTCCGCGAGGCCTCGGAGATCTGCCGCATCCCCCGGGGCCCTCCCATCCGGTCGCCGGCGAAGACGTATGGGTTCCTCTCGACTTTCGGATGATTCGAGAGCAGCTCGTGAGCGGCGTCGGCTTCGCACAGCGGCACCCGTTCGCTGATGATGGGGGTCACCTTTCCGGCGGCGAACCCAACAACCAGCAGGCGTCCGCCCCAGGCCGTGGCGCGCAGTGCGGTCTCGGTGTAGGAGCCGCCCATCGGATCGAAGACGATGTCCGCCCCTCTCCGGCCGGTAAGCTCGTTGATGCGGTCCCGCAGGTTTCCTGTATCGCCGGATTTTCTATCGGACCGAAGGCGGTGCAGAGCAGGGCTTTCATGTTTTCCTCTCCTCCCGAGGGCCACGCACCATGGCACTCCCGCCAAGGGTACGACAATGGTCGTCGGATCGATCACCGCTGGCTTGCCAACCCGATGAGACCGGCCACGCGAGGTTCGCCGCAGCGCTCTTCATCTTCCCGGAGATCCCGATCGGGTACCCCCTCGCGTCCCCAACATCTACAATTCAGTATCCACCTCCCACGGCGTCATGAGTTGGAAGTAGTTGCCATCCGGATCCGCAAGTGTCGCAATCCAACCGTCACACCCCCCTCCCATCTGGTAGGGTTCTGCGACAACTTTGGTTCCCAGGCCCTTTATTCTCTCGAATTCTCCCTTCACATCACGGATCTCAAAGTTGAACACCATGCGCTCCGGATTTGAGTTTTTACCTTTGACTTTGTCGTGAGGCCCAAATGTTAAGAATGTCTTCCCGGCGGAAAATCCGAAATAACCTTGGTTCACCCACTCCGGTTCCTTTTGGAGAACCTTTTTGTAGAAATCGATCTCCATTCGATACCGAAGTCGTTCCTTTCCTTTTGATGACGTCCAATGAGATTCGGTCCCGGAGGCGGCCAAGACGGCCGACTGCTATAGGCGCAGCCGGGATTCTCAGGATCTGCGCCGTCCGACGGGTGAGCGTTCGGCGACGGGTGACGCAACGGACAGCGCCTCGATCAGACGCGGTAGACTGATAAATTCCACCTCCGCCGCATCGTAGATTCCCCGGAAGCCTCGGTCCACGTCATGGGCAACGACGTAGTTTTTCCCTTCCGGATATTGTCTCCGGAACGCCTTGACCCCGGCGGGGTCGAAATCCGACGCCGTCATTTTGCATTCGATGGAAGTCGGACTTCCCCCGCGCGGCGCAATCACGAAGTCGACTTCGTGCCCCCGCTTGTCGCGCCAATACCGGATGTCCCGAATTTGCAGGCGCCCGTGCAGTTCGTTCAGGACGATGTGTTCCCACAAGGCCCCCATGTCCTCCCGCCGCAGGTCATGCCAGTCTCGATGGTAGCAGACGAATCCGGTGTCGAACCCGTACACCTTCGGAGCCGAAACGATCTCCGTGGGTCGATGCGTGCTGAACGGGCGCAGAACGTGAACGACGAAAGTCGCTTCGAGGACGGACAGGTAGTTCGAAATGGTCCCCGCGCTGACCTGGCAGGCCCGGGAGAACCGGGTCGCCTCGAAAATCCCTCCGCTCTGCGCCATCAGCAACTCGAAGAACTTCTGGAACGACTGGCGCCTCTCCAAGCGGAACAGTTCCTGGATGTCCTTCGCCCAGTAGGCGTCCACCCACTCCTGGTATTCGCGCTCCGGCAGGCTCCTGGCCAGGAAAAACGGGGGGAGTCCGCCGCGCAGCATCCGGCGACCCATGCCGGGAGACCCGAAATCGTCCAGATCGGGGAGGATCAACGGGGTCAGCCAGACTTCGGCCTTCCGGCCGGTCAAGGTATCCCGGAATTTCTTCGATGCACCGAGCGTCGAGGATCCGGTGGCTATGATGGGGACGTCGGGATAGTGATCGGCGGCGATCTTGAGAAGTTGCGAGGGATCTCCGAGTCGATGGATTTCATCAAGGACGACCCGGCGGCCCTTCAAGCCCCGGAGGAACTCCTCCGGATCCTCCATCAGGCGCCTGACGCGAGGCAACTCGCAATCGAAGTACTCGACGTCGGCCAGCGTCCGGCACAGCACGGTCTTCCCCGACCGGCGAACGCCGGAAACCCATACGACCGTACGCCGTTTCCATTCCGCTTCGATTCGTCCGATCCAGAAATGCCGCGACTTTACGGGGCTCATGGGTTACCTCGGTGCTACGATATCGCATCTTACTGCTATATAGTAGCACTAACGGACACCAGTTCACTCCCCGGCTTCCTTTCGGCCTCCTGCTCCGGGCCCTTTCCCGACTCCTTTCCCGGGCCCGGGCTCATCGGGGAACCCCGCTGGGACCGCCACTGAAACAAAGGGGGGTTCGGCTTCTGATCGCAAGCCCCTTCTCATTTTATCCTCGTTCCCCACTCTATTCCCCACCTCCCCCGGGATTGCGATCCCATACCTTGACGCCCATATCAGCCCTCCCTCACGAACCTGACGATAGCGAGGGCGATCTCGGAGGATCGGGCACGTTTTTCACGATAATAATGGATTATCTCTGTCAGCTTCTGCACGTCCGCCAACCTCTCAAGCTGCCGATCCACCTTCATATCGGCATGTAAGAGTCGGTGCACTTTGTCGTCTTCTTCTTCCATCCCTCGCCCCCCTTTCCTGTTAACCGCCTTGCCTTTCTTGCCTGAGGACCGCCACGAATGTCCGCGCCCCCGCAAAGGGGCGTTTTCACCAGAGGGCGTATTCGGACGGCGGAAGGATCCCCGGCATCCGGTCGTGGATCGTGGACAGGATCGCGTTCGCGGCGGTTGTGCGGCCAAGGTCGCCCGGGTCATTCTTCCAGTGCCCGCCACAGATGGTCGGACACCGGCCGCGCCAATCGTTCCTCCCTGCCGTCCCTCCTGACGATGGCGCGTTTCCGGGTTGAGGAAAGCAGCTCCCCGATCACCGCGGCGGCGATCCCGTTCTTCCGCAGGACCTTCACGATCTTGCCGGAAAAATCCTTTTCCGCCGCGATCAGGAGGCTGCCGGAGGCGATGAG
>DATDQD010000120.1:0-9548 GCA_035292425.1 Bacteroidota bacterium | reverse complement strand
GATCGGGGCGATCGTGCGGGACCTCGCGAGGCCGGAGGACGCCTGGATGAACTTCCTCCTGAACGAGTCCCTGACCTCGCTCTCCGATGCCGGCGCGGCCCGGGTCCTGATGGCCGGCGACATCCGCACGGTGGGAAAGCTCGCCTTCGGCGCGTGGGCCAGGAGTATCCTCGCGGCCGAAGGGAACACCTGTTCGATCACCTTCGTGGACATCGAGGGGAGCGTCGTCTCGCATTTTCATGTGGGGCCGGCCCCGCACTGGTCGAGGGAAGTGCCCATGGACGAAATGCCGCGAAGCACCCGCTTCACCGCGCGCGAATCGAGGACGGTGCGCGGGAGGCCGTCGGCATGGTACAAGGGATACGCGCCCGTGTTTACCGCGGACAGCCTGTTCGCGGGAGGTGTCTGGGCGGGTATCGCCCCGAACGACCCGGAGAAAATTCTCGGTCAGGACCAGGACCTCCTGACCACCGCCGAAAAATATGACGTCCGGGCTCCTGACAGGAAGATCATTCTCGCGGAGTATACCGACGGCAGAATGCTGTCGGCTTCGGGCGATGACCTTCCGTTCGGCCGTATCCTCCCCGCGGAAGCAGGACCCGGCGATCTTCAGGAGGACGGGATATGGGTGAGTGAGAGCATCGGCGAGGATTCCTACGACACCTACTATTTTCCGGCCGCGGAGCGGACGGTCCTCGGCGTCAGCCTCGAGTCTCTCGACGCCGGATGGCATTTTTACAGTTACTCTCGATATCTTCTCTATTTTGCGAGCGTTTTCCTGGTCTGCTGGGGCCTCTACGGATTCTGGCGCGCGATGAACGTGAGGCCATGGCGACCCTCCTTCAGGACGAAGCTCATCGCGGCATTTGCCGTCGTCTCGGTCATCCCGGTGGTCCTGCTCGCATATTACAACAGGCAATCCCTCCAGCAGGACGCGGAACGTTCGACCGACTCATTCCTGAAAGCGGAAACGGAGCTGGTCCTGAACGAGATCCAGGGACGGATGGGGATGACCGTCCCCTACGAGCTCGCGCGGTACACCGACGAGACGCTCGAGGAAATCGCCGGCCTGCTGAACACGCAGGTGCACCTCTACGACGGGGTGTCCGTCCTGGGATCGAGCAGGCCCGACCTGTTCACGGCCGAACTGATCGACCGGCGGATACCGGCGGGCGCATTCTCCGCGATGTATCTCGCCGGCCGGAATTTTTACTCCGCGGAACAGACCGTCGGGACGGTCAGCTACCTGGTCGGATACAGGCCGATCCGTTCCCAGTCCGGGGAAGCGATCGGCGCGGTCGCGGTCCCCTCGCTCTCCCGGCAGGGCGCAATCGGGGAAGATCTTGCCCGACGGGACGTCATCCTCTACGGAACCTATATCCTGGTGCTGGCCGTCGCCCTTGTCGTGGGGACCGGTATCGCGAACCAGATCGCCACGCCGGTGCGGAGACTGACGAAGGCGGCGCGTCAGGTGGCCACCGGCGACCTCGACATCCGCCTGGAGACGGGGCGGGGGGACGAAATCGGGGAGCTCGAGACGGCGTTCCAGGGCATGACGGCGGACCTGAAAATGGTGCAGGAAAAGATGGTGAAGGTGGAACGGGAACTCGCCTGGAAGGAAATGGCGAAGCAGGTGGCGCACGAGATTAAGAACCCCCTCACGCCCATGCGCCTGTCGGTCCAGCACCTGGTGTCGTCCTACCGGAAGGGGGCGGCGGGTTTCGCGGAGGTCCTCAGCGCCGTCTCGTCCACGGTGCTGGAACAGATCGACGCCCTGAGCAGGATCGCCTCTGAATTCTCCGCGTTCGCCCGCCTCCCCGAGCGGCGGGTCGATCTCTGCGAAGTCCACGGGGTCCTCAACGAGGCGATCGCGCTCTATCACCGGGAGGGTGTGCGGTTTGCCACGTCGTTCGTGCCCGGAAAGCCCACCGTCAGAGCCGACAGGGAGGAGCTCCGCAGGGCCTTCATCAATATTTTCCGGAACAGCGTCCAGGCCGCTGAAGCGGAAGTATCGGTCGGCGTGAGCACGCGGACCGAGGGATCGATTCTCGTCATCGGCATCACGGACAACGGGCCCGGGATGACCCCCGACATCCTGAAGAGACTGTTCGAGCCGAACTTCTCGACAAAGACCGACGGCATGGGGATCGGCCTGACCATCGTGAAGAAAACGATCGAGGACCTCGACGGGAGCATCGACGTGGAATCCGCCCCCGGGAAGGGGACCACGGTGCGGATCCGGCTTCCATTGTCGGGAGAGAACGGTGGTTGACGGGAAGGAAAGAGCCCTGGAGCCGGCGGAGAGTTTCACCGAGCGGGAGGGAGTACGGATCCTTGTCCCGCTCTGGACGAAAAAACACACGGATCTTCGGGCGGCGGTCAGCACCCGCGTGGGAGGAGTGAGCCGCGACCCCTTCGGGATGAACACGAGCTTCAGGGTGGGCGACGACGAAGGGGCCGTCCGGGCGAACCGCGAAAGGTTCTTCCGGGCGGGGGAAATCTCCGGCGGTATGCTCGCGACGGCGGGACAGGTGCACGGTTCAGACGTGGTCGTGGCGGGCAGGCCGGGCCACTATGCCGATTGCGACGGCCTCGTGACGGACACCAAGGGATTGTTCCTGGGGGTCTCGGTGGCCGATTGCGTCCCGATCATGCTGTATGACGCCAACAAAAAGGTCGTCGGTATCGTACATTCAGGCTGGAGGGGAAGCCGGGGAAAAATCGCCGATACATCTGTCCGTTTGATGGAGGAGCGATTTTCCTGCCGCGCGGCGGACCTGCACGCATATATCGGTCCCTCGGCGGGAGGATGCTGTTACGAGGTGGGGGATGAGGTCGCGGACCATTTTCCAGCCGAAGCGCTGAAAAAGACAGGCACCGGGAAGTACCTCCTGGACCTCGGTACATTCAACAGGAATCTGCTTGTCGGGTGCGGTGTTCCTGAAGCGCAGATCGCCGTTTCGGAACGATGCACGATCCATGAGGGCGAAACCTTTCATTCCCACCGGAGGGACCGGGAGGGTTCGGGGAGGATGCTCGCGGTGATCGGAATTATCGAATGAGACACGAAAAACGCAATATCTTGAATTGTCGTGTGATACGGGGCATTGTTTTTAACGTGTTTTCTGACTACATTTTTCTGGTTATTTTCACACTATAACCCCCTATCATGTGCGGAATCATCGGCTATATTGGCTCTAAAGACACTCTTCCAATCCTCCTGGACGGACTCCAGCGCCTGGAATACCGGGGGTACGATTCCGCCGGCGTTGCGCTCATCCGGGACGGCAAGCTCGAAGTCCACAAGAAGGCGGGGAAGGTGGCGGACCTCGTCACGTCGCTGAATGGCAGGGGCGGGGGGGCGGGCATCGGGATCGGCCACACGCGCTGGGCGACACACGGCGCCCCCAACGACCTGAACGCCCATCCGCACTGGGATTGCGGCAACGACCTTGCCATCATCCACAACGGGATCATCGAGAATTACGCCACCCTCAAGAAGAAACTGATCGCCGACGGACATACGATCCGGACCGAGACCGACACGGAGATCCTCGGCCACCTTATCGAAGAAATGTATAAGCGCACGCCCGACCTGTTCACGGCGGTCAGGCACGCCCTCATCGAGGCCGAAGGCGCCTACGGCATCCTCGTCATTTCGGCGCATGAACCGGACAAGATCATCGCGGCCCGGAAGGGGAGCCCGCTCGTCATCGGCGTCGGCGAGCATGAGAACCTGATCGCCTCCGACGTTGCGGCGCTCGTGGACCATACCCGGCAGGTGGTCTATCTCGCCGACGGCGAGATCGCCTCCATCACCTCCGACGAAGTCACCATCAAGACCATCCACGACAAGGAAATCATCAAGCAGGTGGAGGAGATCACCTTCGACATCGAACAGATCGAGAAGGGCGGTTTCGACCACTTCATGCTGAAGGAAATATACGAGCAGCCGGAATCGATCACGAATTCGCTGCGCGGCCGCCTTCTCGTGGACGGAGGAACGGTCAAGCTCGGCGGCCTCGAATCGGTCAAGGAGAAGATCTTCGCCGCAGACCGGATCATCCTCACCGCCTGCGGCACCTCGTGGCACGCCGCGCTGGTCGGCAAATACATGATCGAGCAGATCGCCGGCATACCGGTCGAGGTGGACTACGCCTCGGAGTTCAGGTACCGCGAGCCGATCATCCGCCCGACGGACGTCATCTTCGTGATCAGCCAGAGCGGCGAGACGGCCGATACCCTGGCGGCCCTTCGCGAGGCGAAATCCCGCGGCGCCACGGCGCTCGGCATCGTCAACGTCGTCGGCAGCACCATCGCGCGCGAGACCGAGGCGGGTGTCTATATCCACGCCGGGCCGGAAATCGGCGTCGCATCCACCAAGGCGTTCACCTCACAGCTCGCGGTGCTCTCGCTGATCGCGCTCTACATCGGGCGCCACAGGGGGATGCCGCTCGACAAGGGGAGGGCCCTGGCGAAGGACCTCGCCGAGATCCCCGAAAAAGTCAGGAAGGTCTTCGCCGCGACGGACCAGATCAAATACATCGCTGAAGAATTCAAGCACGCGCAGAACTTCATCTACCTCGGCCGCGGCGCGAATTTCCCGACGGCCCTCGAAGGCGCCTTGAAGCTGAAGGAAATTTCCTACATCCACGCCGAGGGATATCCCGCGGCGGAGATGAAGCACGGGCCCATCGCACTGATCGACGAAAACATGCCGGTCGTGTTCATCGTGCCGAAGGACAGGATCTACGACAAGGTCCTGAGCAATATCCAGGAAGTGCGGGCGAGAAAGGGGAGGATCATCGCCATCGCCAACGACGATGACGACCAGATCGAAACCCTCTCCGATTTCGTGATCCGGGTGCCGAGGACATACAGCTACTTCGGCCCGATCGTCAACAGCATACCCCTGCAGCTTCTCGCGTACTACATGGCCGTGGCGAGGGGATGCAACGTCGATCAGCCGAGGAACCTCGCGAAAAGCGTCACCGTAGAATAATCCCAATGACCGGACAACCGTCATTGCGGTATCAATCTCTCGATGTTCTCAGGGGTGTCGCCTCCCTCACCGTGGTGATCTTCCACTACAAGCATTTTTTCTTCAAGCCGGGTGAATTCGGAAACGACGTCGCCGATCCCGGGTTCAACGCGGCCGACCTTCCTTTCTTCGACTCGATGCGTTTCGCGTACGTGGACGGCTGGACCGCGGTGCAGCTCTTCTTCGTGCTTTCGGGGTTCATCCTCTTTGCCCTCTACCACCGGAAAGTCAACACTCAGGCGATCGGCGGCTGGAAATTCTCGGTCCTCAGGTTTTCCCGCCTCTACCCTCTGCACATCCTTACCCTGGTCCCGGTGGTGGTCCTGCAGGCGGTCTCCGTAGGGCAGAACGGGGCGTACCTCTTCTATCAATTCAACGACGTGAAGCATCTTCTTCTCAACCTGGTCTTCGCGTCGCAGTGGGGAATCCAGGAGGGTGATTCCTTCAACGGGCCGGTCTGGTCGGTGTCGATCGAGATCCTCCTCTACGCGATTTTTTTCTGGACCAGCAGGAAGCTCCGATTCAACCTGACGCGTTGCGTGGCGGCTTCGGTGGCGTTCGCGCTCCTCTGGTTCGTCGATTACCAGATTTCGACGGCACTCGTCTGCTTCTTCGCGGGCGGCGGCATATTTTTCCTGAGCGAGTATTTCCACGACTCCATCCGCGATCCCCGGACCCGTGTCCTGGCTTCGTTGGCGGTTCTTGCCGGCGCCATTCTGATCCTGATCCTCATCCCCGCGAATCATTTCCTCGGGAGAAGGACCCTGAATTTCCTGGTGTTCCCGGCGACGGTTCTTTCCCTCGCGACGCTCGACCGTTCATACTCGCTGAATCTCCGCTGGATCCGCTGGGTGGGGGAAATCAGCTATTCGACGTACATGCTCCACGTCCCTCTCCAGATGCTGATCCTCCTGGTCGTCGGCGGTTTCGCGCTGAACGTGAATTTCCACGACCCGGGGGTATTTCTGGGATTCTGTGTTTTCGTGATCGTCATTGCTATTCTCTCGTTCCGTTATTTCGAAATTCCACTGCAATCAGCCATCCGCTCGCGCCTGACCACCCCCTCCCCGCGCGGGAGCTGATCCCTGTGGTCGTATTCTTCCGGTTGATTTTCACGCCGGAATTTCCCATTTTTTGCCTCTGTATCTCTCAATGATCAAACGGAGTATTGAATCGTGGCAGAATCACGCCAGTTCCAGTCCAACCAGTTTGCCTTCGTTCTCGGGGCGTCGAGCGGTTTCGGCGAAGCCATAGCCCTTGAACTTGCGCGCCGGGGCATGAGCATCGTCGGCGTCCATTTCGACCGCGCCGGAACAATGCCGAAAGTCAACAAAATCGTCTCGGGCGTGAAGGCGGCCGGTGTGAAGGCCCTCTTTTTCAATATTAACGCGGCGGACGCCGCGAAGAGGGATGAAACCCTCGATTCGGTAAAGAAGGAATTCGGGTCAATCCCCGGCGCGACAATCCGGGTTCTGGTCCATTCACTTGCCTTCGGTACGCTCAAGCCGTACATCGCCGCGAAGGCGGCGGATTCGATGACGCAGCCGCAGGTCGAAATGACCATGGACGTCATGGCCAACTCGCTCGTCTACTGGACGCAGGGGGCCTTCTTCCGGGGGATGATGACCGCCGGCGCCAGCATCTACGCGATGACAAGTTCGGGGGGGCATGCTGTCCTGCCGAACTACGGCGCGGTTTCCGCGGCCAAGGCGGCGCTCGAATCGCACATCCGTCAGCTCGCACTTGAAATGGGCCCTCACGGGATCCGGGCGAATTCGCTCATGGCGGGCGTGACCGATACCCCCGCCCTCAGGAAGATTCCCGGCGCCGTCAACATGCTCGAGATCGCGCGGCGGAAAAACCCCCAGATGCGCGTCACGACGCCGCTCGATGTCGCGAAGGCGATCGCGCTCCTCGCCCAGGACGACGCGGGATTCATCTCCGGCAACGTCATCGGCGTGGACGCCGGCGAAGACATGGTGAGTTACATCGGGCAGAATAGTCCCAGGGAACTGGAATAACCCGCCGAATTATTGTTTTTCCCCTCCCGATTTGTTATATTTTCAACGATTTCCTCAATTCATCCGGAAATGCCGGCCACGCCGCCGGATCGCCGGACAGTTTGCGCATTTAAACCAGAGGTGAACCCATGCCGCCGAAAACAAAAGGCAAAGCGACAACGAAAAAATCGGCCTCGATACGAGTCGAACCGAAATCGTTTTCCATCATCGAACTGGTCAAGGAGCTCAACTCCTTCAGCGTCGATAACTATTGGGACCTTGGAAGGTTCCTGGTCGACAAAGTGATGCCCCTGGCAAGGAAACAGGGGATGTTCGAGGAACAGGTGCTGAAGATGGTCTCGAACCATCCCGGCATCAAGTTCCCCTTCACCATGCTGAAGCAATGCCAGCAGTATTATTCGTACTACCCGGACGTGAAGAAACGGCCCCTGCCTGAAGTGTTCTACTTCGACCTGGCCACGAAGGTCGACGAGACGAGGAGGAGGGACCACTACGAGAAATTGGCCCTCGACCAGCGCTGGACCATCACCGACCTGCGCAAGAAGATCCACGACGAGGAGCTCGCCCGCAGGATGGACGAGCGGACCAAATTCGGGTTTGACCTTCGGGAAAGAAACGTCTGGACATTCGAAACCCCCGATCCGCGATTCGGCAAGCCGAATTTCAAGGGCAGGCTCCCCGGGCAGATCGTGGCCAACGCGATGCATTATTACACGAAGCCGGGGGATTACATCGTCGACCCGTTCGCGGGGAGCGGCACCACGGGCGACGTGGTGGAAACGGTCCCGCATTTCGGAGACCGCAAGGTGAAAATGTACGATTCCGAGCCCGGCGACAGCCGGATCACACGAAACAACGTCCTGCATACCGGCATCCCCGAGCAGACCGGTTCGGTGGATTACGTCTTCCTCGATCCGCCCGCAGAGTACACACAAAAAGACGCCACGAGCGATTTCGGGATGGGCATGGACGCGGTGAAGGCGGATTTCGTCCTGAAATTCAAGAGCATCGTCCGCGAGAGCGCGAGGATCATCAAGACGGGCGGACGGGTGTCGATCGTGATCGAGCCGGCCATCGCCGTAGGGGAGTTCATCGATTTCCCCGGCGAAGTGACGGCCCTCTTCCGCGAGGCAGGCTTCAAGCAGGTCGGCAAGGTGTACTTGCCGAGGCGTTCCTCCGAAGGCATGAAGGGCTCGCTGGCCATCGACGAGATGCGCGGCATCCGTCTGGCGAGTTCAGATTGCCGGGAACTCCTGACGTACCAGAAGATATAAACCGTCGGGGCGCGGCCGGTCCGCGTCCGCAACGTCACCGTTTGAAGGACAGGTAGCTCAGTTGGTAGAGCAACGGCCTGAAAAGCCGTGTGTCGCCGGTTCGATTCCGGCCCTGTCCACTTGTTTCCACCGCCTTTTGGCTCTTGGTGATGGAAGCTGCTAACCGAACTGCTAACAGATTGCAGCTCGGAAGTCCATAATGGCGTTACTCTTCCACCATTCCAGCGGGGGCCTCTACATCCTGTCCACACTCCCCGACGGTCATCGTTCCTGGAAATCCACTGGGGCAACCTCACGCCGGGACGCCCTCAAAGCCCTAAGGGAATTCGAATTCTCTCCGGCCACGACGAAACCGGTCCGCAAGATCCCCACACTCTCAGAATTCGGCCGTCAATCGGTTCCAGAGGCCTTTTCTCTGCGTCAAGTGGCAAGTGCTTGACATGGTATGATCTACCTCATATATTGGTTTCAGAACTGGGGGCTGGTCAGAATCATTTCATTCAAAATATGGTACCGACACCTAACGAGTTGTTCCACCGGAAGCGACACGTCTGTCAAGCGGGTCGCGGTGGTGGAAAAGGGCCAGGCAAGCCGCACGCCAGCCGCATCAACCGGGAGCAAGGGCACGCAAGTACTTGCAGAAATTTGTCTGACTCCGTCGACGGGAGGAGTCAATGACTGTCCCCAGCAGCCGTCATCCCTGGGTTATTGCCCCTCTCAAGTGGATGCCGTATGGCGCAACGCCTCTGATTGAGTTTTGTGCATGAAGACGGGGACGACGATGATTACCTTTCTCCGAGCTCACAAGCGCGTGGCGGTAATCGCTTTCTCGTGGGTTGTTTTTTGCGTCTTCTGGCTCATTCCCAACCTACGCGAGGGACCCGTCTATTTTCTGCTCTTCTCCGCCATATTCCTGATGCTGATTGCCAGCCAGCTCTACTGGATCGGCCATGTCCTCAACCTTGGCGAACGCTTCGTCCCCGGGAAGCACCGGCGCGCCTGGCGCGCCGTCATCGTGACGATCGCCTGCCTGTTCTTCTTCGGTTACTTTCTCACGTCCTACCTCCCGCAAGGCGATTCGACCCGTTTGACGTGGCGCAGTGTTCTTTTTCAAGCCCCTTTCGCGTGGTGGTTCGTGGGGTCGTTGGCGGGGTTCGGCCTGGTGATTCTGTTCTGGACGGCAGACCGTATGACGCGCGCCGCAGTGTGGGC
>DATDQD010000119.1:0-9147 GCA_035292425.1 Bacteroidota bacterium | reverse complement strand
GCTCCTTTCCGCGGCCGACGCCGTCGCGCAGTACAACAGCTTCAACCAGCGCGACGACAAGTACCGGCTCCTCGGCCTCAAGCGGGCCAAGGAGTACTTCGAGGTGACGCGGAAGGAGTTCGACCGCCAGAAGGGCCTCTTCGAGAAGGGGCTGATCTCCGAGGCGGAGCTGGACCGTTTCAGGAATTCCCTCGCGGACGCGGAAGTGAACTATCAGCAGTCCCTCCTCTCGGTACTCTTCGAACAGCAATACGTCACCATCGAGAAGGCGGTCAAGTACCAGGCGGCCGACGGGTCGAAGCACGTCCGGCTGACGGTTTCGAACGCCTCCGGCAGCAGCGAGGAGTTCCGCAAGCTCCTCGGGATCGAAGACCAGCTCTTCCGGACGCTGCAGCCCGACGTCATCCAGAGCGTCTACATCTCGCTCTATAATAACGACGGCGCGATCATTTCCCAGCCGTACGAGTTCAAGCTGGAGGAACTGCGCGCGGGGTCGCCGAAGCAGGTGGACTTCGCCCTGCTCCAGGAACTGGACGCCCTCACTGTGAACATCATCTACGGCAATGGATCCACCAGGACGCTGAAGATTCTCCTTCAGAAGGACAACACCGTCAACAAGGTGGTGGTGCAGTCACAGCAGTTCTCGCAGGAGGCGGAACTCGGTAAGACGGCGTCGTACGGGCTCACCCTCGAGCTCTTCGGCGGCGTGAACACGTCGTTCAGCCTGGTGGTGGTCAACCTCCCCCTCCAGATCAACCGGTTCTTCCGGGAGACGGCCACACAGGCCCGCCTCAGCCAGATCAAATTCACGGAGAGCGTCAACACGATGCGGGCCTCGCTCGAGGTGTCGCTCCCCGACCGCCCCACGGACGAGGTGACCATGGACAGGGCAATTCCATTTTACATCATGGTTATTCCGGCGGGCCGTGCCGCGGAACTGAAAAACGCGGAATCCAAAACCTGGACCGAGGACCAGATTAAAAAACTGAATGTCGGCTACGTGAAGCTCGAACTGATGCCGCGCGGGAGCGGACGCCTTCTCGTCCGCGCCCCTCAGCTCTATTATAACGTCAAAACGGACGAGCCGGTTGTGATGACGATGGACCTCGTCAACGAGGGGACGCGCCGCCTCGACAACGTGAAGGTGGACGTGGACCTCCCGATGAACTGGACGAAGACCATCGAACCGGCGGTGATCCCGACGCTCGACATCAACCAGGAGCACAGGGTCACCCTCACGGCCGTTCCCCCGGCGGACATCGCATCGGGGCGGTACGAAATGCGCCTGCGGACGAGCGGCCTCTCGGACAATCAGCCCGTGAACGCGGAGGACAAGACCGTCACCGTGGAAATCCGGGAGGACGCGAACGTCTTCGGCACCGTCCTCCTCGTGGTCGCGATCCTCGGCATCATCGGCGGGATCGTCGCCTTCGGCATACGCATGTCAAAAAAATAACGGACCCCACAAAGACCAGGAAGCACCCATGGAATCCCGTTCGATTATTGAAGCGGACAAACTCACCAAGCGGTACGAAGACGGAGTGCTCGCGCTCAACGGCGTCTCCTTCTCCGTCCGGCAGGGTGAAATCTTCGCCATGCTCGGCGCCAACGGCGCCGGGAAGACCACCGCCATCAATTTATTTCTGAATTTCATCGAACCGACGAGCGGCGAGGCCCGGATCGACGGCATCCCGACGCACCGCGAACCGCTGGAGGCGAAAAAGCGCGTCGCCTATGTCTCCGAGAACGTGATGCTCTATCCGAATTTCACGGCTCTCCAGAACCTGGACTACTTCGCGCGGCTCGGCGGGAAGACGCACTACGTGGCGGACGATTACGGAGCGGCCCTCGCGCGGGTGGGACTCCCGGAAGAGGTGCACCGGAAAAAACTCCGGGGTTTTTCAAAAGGCATGCGCCAGAAATGCGGCATCGCCATCGCCATCCTGAAGGACGCCCCGGCGATCCTGCTCGACGAGCCAACATCGGGCCTCGACCCGCAGGCGGCGTTCGAGTTCCAGGGCCTGCTCGGCGCCCTCAGGGCGGAGCGGAAAGCGATCCTGATGTCCACCCACGACATCTTCCGCGCGAAGGAGATCGCGGACACCGTGGGGATCATGAAGAACGGGGAACTCGTGATGCAGAAGAGCTCAGGGGAGCTCGCCGGTGAGAACCTGGAAAAAATCTATATGACCTACATGGCGGGCCATACGAATTGACCGCCCCGGGCCTCCCTCATACCATGTTTACCGAACCCTGAAGGTGCCGATCATGTTCAAACTCATCGTCGAAAAGGAACTCCGCGAAATCCTCGGCTCGGTGAAATTCGCGGTGACGTTCGGTATCTCCTCCCTCCTCCTGCTCCTGACATTCTACATCGGCGCGCGCAATTACCAGGTGAGCACCGGGCAATACGAGGCCGCGCGCAGGGAGAACATGAGGAAGCTGGACGGTCTCACCGAATGGGAGGAGGTCCGGAATTTCCGCGTTTATCTCCCGCCCCAGCCGGTTTCATCCCTGGTGATGGGGGTCTCGAACGACATCGGGCGCACGAGCGAGATCCGCGGGGCCGGCGAGATCAGCGCGCGCGACAGCAAGTACGGCGAGGACCCGGTCTACGCGGTGTTCCGGTTCCTCGACCTTGACTTTATTTTCCAGATCGTCCTCTCGCTCTTCGCGATCCTCTTCGCCTACGACGCCGTCAACGGGGAGAAGGAGAGGGGCACGCTCCGGCTGACGCTCGCGAACGCCGTCCCGAGGAGCGCCTACATCGCCGGGAAGATCGCGGGATCGTTCCTGGCGCTGGCCGTGCCGCTGCTTATTCCAATATTGCTCGGGGCGCTCCTGTTGATCGCGATGGGAGTGCCGATGGCCGCCGCCGACTGGAACCGCTTCGCCCTCATCGTCGGGGCGGGATACGTCTACTTCGGGGTTTTTCTCTCCTTATCGCTCTTCGTCTCCTCCGCGACCGAAAAATCCTCCACCTCGTTCCTGCTCCTGCTCGTCGTATGGATCTTCTCGGTGATGATCATCCCGCGCACGGCGGTGCTCCTGGCCGGGAGGGCGGTGGACGTGCCGACCGTGGACGAACTCGTTTCCCAGAAGTCGCGCTATTCCGCCTCGCTCTGGCAGGAACACCGGAAAAAGATGGCCGACTTCCGGGCGCCCGAGGACACGCCGATGGACAAGGTGATGGACCAGTTCCAGAAATTCATGGGAGACCTGGACGCCGAGCGCACCGAGAAGATGAACGCCTTCAGCCAGCGGTTGAATGAAACGCGGACGAACGCGCAGGCCGTCCAGGAACGGCTCGCCTTCGGGCTCGCGCGGATCTCGCCCTCGGCGGTCTTCTCGCTCCTCGGCACCTCCATCGCGGCCACGGGCGTGCATCTCAAGGACGACTACAAACTGCAGGCCGAGCAGTACCAGAAGCAATACGCGGAGTTCATGAAAGGGAAAACGGGTCGGAACCCTTCGGGGAGCATCGTTTTCCGGACGATGACCACCGACGGCGACCAGCAGGAGAAGAAGAAGATCAACCCGGGCGAACTGCCGGCGTTCACATTCGCCCAACCCCCTGTGCGCTCGGCGCTCGGTTCGATCATCATGGATTTCGGCATCCTCGCCCTGTTCAATATGGTCTTTTTCGCCGGGGCGTTCGTCGCGTTCCTGCGGTTCGACGCGCGGTAGGTGGCCTGCCGGGCGCACTCACTATTTTCGAAAGGTCCGATCATGTTCGCCACCATCGTCCTCAAGGAACTCAAATCGATCCTGGTCAGCCCAAAGTTTCCGGTGACCTTCGCGGCCTCATCGGTGCTGGTCCTCCTCAGCGTCTTCATGGGGATCAGGGAATACCGGGCGTCGCTCGACCAGTACCAGGCCGCCGGCGCGCTTGTTCAACAGGAGATGCGCGAGTCCCGCGGCTGGATGGCCCTCTCGAACAGGGTCTACCGCGAGCCGGACCCGATGCAGATCTTCGCCTCGGGCGTGCACAACGACGTCGGGCGGCTCTCCGGCATCAGCACCTGGGAACCGGTGAAGCTCTCCGCCAGCGCTTACAGCGACGACCCGATCTTCGCCCTCTTCCGGTTCATCGATTTTACGTTCATCGTGCAGGTGGTGCTGACGCTCTTCGCCATCCTCTTCACGTACGACTCCATCAACGGCGAGAGGGAATCGGGAACGCTCCAGCTCATGCTCTCCAACGCTGTGCCCCGCGCGAAGGTCATCACGGCGAAGTTCGCCGGAGCCTGGCTCGGGCTCGTGGTCCCGATCTCGGTCCCGGTCCTCCTCGGCATTTCGCTCCTGCTCGTCTATAAGGTGCCGATGACCCTCGAGCACTGGGTGCGGCTCGGGTTTTTGATCGGCGCGTCGGTTCTGCTGTTTACATTTTTTATCGCGTTCGGCATCCTCGTGTCGTCGGTGACGCGGCGGTCGAATATTTCGTTCCTGGTCTGCCTTGTCTCGTGGGTCGCGCTGGCGCTGATCGTGCCGCGCGCGGGGATGATGATGGCCGGGCAGGTCGTGAAGGTCCCCACCGACGCGGAGATCGACAGCCAGCGGGACAGCTTTTCGAAGGACCGCTGGAACGCGCACTTCAAGGGACTCGAGGAAAAATGGAGGAAGCGGAACGAACCACTCAGGGCGCTCCCCGAGAAGGAGCGGGAGGCGAAACGGGAGGAAATGGAATGGACCTGGGCCGAGGAGGACAAGAAGGACCGCGACTCGATGCAGGCCGCCATCGACGGGAACGGCAGGATGCTCAGGGAGGAGCTGCGCAACCGCAAGGGCGAACGGGAACGCCTCGCCTTCGCGCTCTCGAGGTTTTCGCCGGTCGCTTCCTTCCAGCTCGCGGCGATGAGCCTCGCCGGCACCGACATATCGCTCAAACCCCGGTACGAAGACGCGCTCGAGGCCTACCGGACCACGTTCAATAAGTACAAGGACGAAAAGCAGCGGGAATCCGGATCCTCGGGGGGCATCAGGATCCAGATCGACACCGACCGGGGCATCAAGATCGACGTGGGACGCGAGATTGCGCTCGATCTGACCGGCATGCCGGAATTTACCGCCAACCGGCCGTCGCTTTCGGAGTCCGTCTCCGCGACCGTCGTCGACTTCGGGCTGATGGGGCTCTTTTCGATCCTCTCCTTCGCCGGCGCCTTCGCGATGTTCCTCCGGTACGACCCGAGGTACGCGAACTGATACATCCGGATCGACGCCGGGCGGAGCAGCTCCGCCCGGCCGGATGAAGTTGAAATTTCCGGAACCGTTATGATCTCAACAGACGGGAAATTCCTGGTTATTTTTTAGGGGGGACCAGCCCCAAATCATCTCATTTTCACGATTCGGGCGGTTTTCGGTGATCTCCCCATCATGAAAAGAGGGCCTATCCATTTGACATTGAAGGTCACGTTCTTTACCATTTGGTGAGTATCTTTGCATCAAGTTACCCCCTCATTTCGAATGACAGGAGGGTCACATCACTCCTTAACCGTTCCTTCAACTTGCCGGTGACCGCTCGACGTAGTGTTTTTTCTATTCATCCTATCTGCTGGAAGGGGCACGGCCATGAAAAGACATCTGTGCGTTCCGTTATTCCTGATCTGCCTTTCCTTTCTCATCCTCACAACTGTGGCCAACACTCAGACGGAACTCTGGCGCGCGGACGGCTGGCTGAGGCAGGTTCGACCCGACGGCTTCGGAAACACCTATTTCCTCCGTGGAGCGCCGAACAACTGGTACGGTCCTGATACTCTGTTCAAGGTTGACCCTGCGGGCGGGGTCCTCTGGTCGAAACCGCTTGATGCGCCGAAATCCCTGATTTATGTAAACGGAGAAGGGATCTATGTCATTTCAGAATATTCACCCGACTCTATCTACTATTACGACGCCTCCGGCATGCTGCAGTGGACCTACGTCCATCCGGCTCCCCACATCTCCCCGACGGACCTGAGTTTCGACCCGCTCCCCCTCCTCGATCCGGAAGGCAACCTGATATTCCCGGCATTCAACAATTACATTTGGGATGGCAGCTCGATCGTCGGCAGACACGGTATACTCGTGAAACTCGCGAAGGATGGTAGGGTACTTTTTGAAACCTCGATTCCCGACGCGCCCGGCGGAATACAGCCCGATCAGTCCTTTATCCGTCGGAGCTACATGGGACCCTTCGTCGACAGGACGGGAAACATCTGGATGGCGCTGAATCACAGCATCTCCAAAGACGCGGTGTCGAGTTCCGGTATCCACACATCGAAGACTGAAGTGATGTCGGAATTTCTCCTCTTCGACGGGAACAATGGTACCCTCCGTTTCCGGAAGCAGGTGTACAAGGGCATTGAGGAATTATCGAAAGACAATCCCAACGGGAACTTCAAATCGTCATACACTCTCTTCCCGATATTCGAGCGATTCGTGACCGGCGATGGCCGTTTCATCGGTTACGGCAACGGCCTGGTGATGAAGGAGAGCAGATCGCCCACACGGGGCACGAGATTAACGGAACAAAATTTCTGGTTTGTGACAGGCATCGACCTCCAGGGGAAGATTTCATCCTTCAAGTTCAAGGGCAATGGGAAGGAAACGAATCTTCAGGGAAGTGACTTCTACAAGGGTGACGGCTCCTCAAACTATCTCTATAACGTATGGGTGGGCGATGACAACGCCCTCTACCTCAACGGGGAAATCAGTCGTGGTAAGAGGAAGAACGGCGTTGGTGAACTGCATTATGATTATGTTATCGTTAAAATGAACAATTTAAAACAAAAAGCATGGAAGAAGGTCTTTCCCGACGGCCAGCCAACCAATACAGGAAGCACGTTTTTCCATTCTGCTGATCAGCAATTCATGATCCTCGATCCCGACCAGCGCCACCTGACCGTGATCGATCAAATCGGATCTGTCAGTGAGTCTCCCCTTTCCTTCCCGGACGCTCTGTGGCGATTCACAAGGCACAATGATGCGATGATCTATGCCAATACGGAAAAGGGGGTGCTGCATGCAGCCGTGGATGGGGGGACGTATTACGGTGCGAAATACTCGCTCCCGGTGATGTCATTTGGACCGGTTGCCTCCGCCGAAGCGAATTGGGCGGAAACAGAGCCTGATATTCCGGGCTCCCGCCTGCTCTCAAACTATCCGAATCCGTTCAACCCCGTGACCACGATCAATTTCAGCCTCGAGACGGACGCACTTGTCACCATCAGGGTGTACAATGCCGTCGGGCAGGAGGTGGAGGCCATCGCGGAGGATGAGGAGTTCATGGAGGGCATCAACGAGGTGGAGTTCGACGGCTCAAATCTCCCCTCGGGTGTGTATTACTACCGGATCACCGCCTCGGGATCCGAAGCGACCAGCGTCCTCCTTAACACGGTCGGTAAAATGGTCATTATGAAATAGAGACAGTTGAGGACATTCCGACCCGCGTCCCCTTTGATGCGGGCCGACGCCCTATTTGATTCCCTCCTCCGGAAATCCTATATTTTCGAGGCATCACACAAACCCGTGGGCAGGCCTTGAGGAGCCCCGGAGGCAACCAACCCCGTTCTTTTCCGTATACCACCACGGTGTTTAATCCCGAATTCACCATCCATTCTCACTACCGGAGTCATCCATGAATAAATTCCTCCTGACGACCTTATCGACGATGCTGTTCGTTGGCGGCGCCGTCGCCCAGCCGGAGGCGCGCCTCCTGCGGTTCCCGGCCGTCTCGAACGACCAGATCGTCTTCACCTACGCGGGCGACCTCTATACCGTTTCCTCATCGGGGGGCACGGCCCGCAAGATCACCAACCACGAAGGCTTCGAGATGTTCGCCCGGTTCTCCCCCGACGGAAAGTGGATCGCCTTCACGGGGCAGTACGACGGCAACACCGAGGTGTACGTCATCCCGTCCACCGGCGGCGTCCCGCGCCGGCTTACATTTACCGCTACGCTCGGCCGCGACGATGTGTCGGACCGCATGGGCCCGAACAACCTCGTCATGGGCTGGATGCACGACAACAAGACCATCGTGTTCCGTTCGCGCATGAAGGAGTTCAACGACTTCAAGGGACAACTTTTCATCGTGACGCTCGACGGCGACCTGTCGCAGCAGCTCCCGCTGCCGCGCGGCGGCTTCTGCTCCTACTCACCCGACGATTCGAAGCTCGTCTATAATAGAGTCTTCCGCGAGTTCAGGACCTGGAAGCGCTACCGCGGCGGCATGGCCGACGACCTCTGGATTTATGATTTCAAGACAAAGGCCACCGAGCGGATCGGGGAGAGCGAAGCCGGCGACATCATCCCGATGTGGCACGACAACAGCATCTATTTTATTTCCGACCGCGACGAGGTGAAACGCTTTAACCTCTACGTGTACGACCTCGGCACGAAGCAGACCCGAAAGCTCACAAATTTCACCGACTACGATATCAAGTTTCCGTCGCTCGGGGGTAACGCGATCGTCTTCGAAAACGGCGGGTACATTTACCGGTATGACATCGCGGCGAATACCGCGGCGAAGGTCCCGATTTCGATTGCGGAGGACATGGTCGGCGGACGCGGCGGCATCATCGAAGTCGGCGGCTCCGTCACTAATTACGAAATATCCCCCGACGGCAACCGGGCGCTCCTCGGGGCGCGCGGCGACGTTTTCACCGTCCCCGCGAAGCACGGCCCCACCCGCAACCTCACGGCCACTCCCGGCGTCCACGAACGCAACTCCAAGTGGTCCCCGGACGGCAAGTGGATTTCGTACGTGAGCGATGCGACCGGCGAAGATGAGATCTGGGTCGTCCCGCAGGACGGCTCCGCCCCCGCAATGCAGGTCACATCCGGCGACGACACGTATATGTACCAGCCGGTCTGGTCGCCTGACGGGAAAAAGCTCATGTGGGCGGACAAGAAACTCCGCCTCCGTTACGTGGACGTCGAATCGAAAAAAATCACCGACGCCACGACGGCGCAAGCGTTCGAATTCAACGAGTACGTCTGGGCTCCCGACAGCCGCTGGATCGCCTACACCAGGCCCGAACTGGAGACCATGAACAGGGTGTATCTGTATCCCCTCGAGAGCGGGAAATCCGTCGATGTGACGGATGCGTGGTACAACTCCGGCGACCCGGTCTTCAGCCCCGACGGGAAGTACCTCTATTTCGTGTCGAGCAG
>DATDQD010000118.1:0-5817 GCA_035292425.1 Bacteroidota bacterium | reverse complement strand
GTTCGGTTTCATCGAAACCCCCTACCGGACCGCGAAGGGCGGCAAGGTCACGCTGGACATCGAGTACCTCACCGCCGAGAAGGAGGACGTGTACACGATCGCGCAGGCGAACGCGGTCCTGGACGAGAAGGGGAAGTTCTCCGACGAGAAGATCAAGGCGAGGCTCAAGTCGGAATACGCGCTGGTCAGGCCGGAGGAGATCCAGTACATGGACGTGGCGCCGAACCAGATCGTCTCGGCCGCCGCCGCCCTCATTCCGTTTTTAGAGCACGACGACGCGAACCGCGCCCTCATGGGTTCGAACATGCAACGCCAGGCGGTCCCGCTGCTCCGGCCCGAAGCCCCGATCGTGGGCACCGGCATGGAGGAGAAGATCGCGCGCGACGCCCGGACCATGGTGGTCGCGGAGCGCAACGGCGTCGTGGAGTACGTGGACGCGAACACCATCGCCGTCCACTACGACATCGACGACATGAGCGCGGACGCCCTCACGAGCTTCGAGGACAAGAAACGGGTCACCTACCAGCTGGTGAAATTTTTCAGGACGAACCAGGACACCGCGATCAACCAGCGGGCCATCGTCAAGCCGGGACAGAAGTTCCGGAAGGGGGACATCCTCGCCGACGGCTGCGCCACGAACAACGGCGAGCTCGCGCTCGGGAGGAACGTCCTGGTCGCGTTCATGCCGTGGCGCGGCTATAACTTCGAGGACGCCATCGTGATCAACGAGAGCTGCGTGGCCGAGGACACCTTCACCTCCCTCCACATCGAGGAATTCGACCTCCAGGTCCGCGACACGAAGCGGGGCGAGGAGGAGCTGACGCGCGAGATCCCGAACGTGAGCGAGGAAGCCGTGAAGGACCTCGACGAGAACGGCGTCATCCGCGTGGGCGCCGAGGTGGTCGAGGGGGACATCCTGATCGGAAAGATCACTCCCAAGGGCGAGACGGAATCAACACCCGAAGAGAAACTCCTCAAGGCCATCTTCGGCGAGAAGGCGGGCGACGTCAAGGACGCTTCGCTCAAGGCGCCGCCGGGCATGAAGGGGATCGTGATCTCGACGAAACTGTTCTCCCGCAAGCGGAAGGACGCGGAGTCCAAGAAGGAAGACAAGCGGCTGACAGAGCAGCTCGAGAAGGCCCAGAAGAAAGCCCTGAAAGACGCGCACGACAGGCTCGGGGTCAAGCTCGGCATGCTCCTCGACGGGGAAAAATCGGCCGGCATCCGGAACACGGACGCCGAGATGGTCCTCCGTTCGGGCACGGCGCTCAAGTCGGACACGTTTTCGTCGATGGCCGACCCCGAGAAACTCGACCCTTCGAAGGACTGGGTGGAGGAGAAGAAGAAGAACGCGCTCGTCGTGCGGATCTACGAAAACTATTTCCAGCACATCAACGACATCGAGGAATACTTCAAGCACGAGAAGACCAAGATCCTCATCGGCGACGAACTCCCCTCGGGGATCGTGCAGATGGCCAAGGTGTACGTCGCGAAGAAGAGGAAACTCGCGGTCGGAGACAAGATGGCCGGCCGCCACGGGAACAAGGGCGTGGTCGCGAAGATCGTGCCCCAGGAAGACATGCCGTTCATGCCGGACGGCACCCCGATCGACATCGTTCTGAACCCGCTGGGGGTTCCCTCCAGGATGAACCTCGGGCAGCTGTTCGAGACCGCGCTCGGTTGGGCCGGGAAACGCCTCGGGCAGAAGTACTCCAGCCCGATCTTCGACGGCGCCACGTGGGAAGAGGTGACGGCGGAACTGACGAAGGCCGGTCTCGTGAGGGCCAAGGCGAAGCTGATCGACGGACGGAGCGGCGAGCCCCTCGATCACGAGGTCTCGGTCGGCTACATCTACATGATGAAGCTGTCCCACCTGGTCGACGACAAGATCCACGCCCGTTCGATCGGACCCTACTCGCTCATCACACAGCAGCCCCTGGGCGGCAAGGCTCAGTTCGGCGGCCAGCGGTTCGGGGAGATGGAGGTGTGGGCGCTGGAGGCCTACGGGGCGGCGAACATCCTCCAGGAAATTCTGACCGTGAAGAGCGACGACGTGTACGGCAGGGCGAAGCTGTACGAAGCGATCGTCAAGGGGGACAACCTCCCCGAACCGAACGTCCCGGAATCATTCAACGTCCTCGTCAGGGAACTGATGGGGCTTGGACTCGACATTAAAATCGAATAAGGAGAGCGATCGCATGGTGTTATCGTCGCACGACTCAACGATCAGGAAGAATTTTTCGAAGATTACGATCACGCTCGCGTCCTCGGACCTCATCCTTTCCCGCTCGCACGGGGAGGTCACGAAGCCCGAGACCATCAATTACCGGTCGTTCAGGCCCGAGAAGGACGGCCTCTTCTGCGAAAAGATCTTCGGTCCGATCAGGGACTGGGAATGCCATTGCGGGAAGTACAAGCGGATCCGGTACAAGGGGATCGTCTGCGACCGCTGCGGCGTTGAAGTCACGCAGAAGAGCGTCCGGAGGGAACGGATGGGTCACATCGCGCTCGCCGTGCCGATCGTGCACATCTGGTATTTCAAGTCGGCCCCCTCGAAGATCGCCAACATCCTCGGCCTGACCGGCAAGGACCTCGAGCGGATTATTTATTACGAATCGTACGTGGTGGTGCAGCCCGGAACCACGGGGCTCCAGCGCCTCAACCTGCTCTCCGAGGAGCAGTACTACGAGATCCTCTCCAGCCTGCCGGAAAAGAACCAGCACCTGGACGACACCGACGAGAAGAAATTCATCGCGAAGATCGGCGGCGACGCGGTCAAGGACCTCCTGAAGCGTGTCATCATCGAGGAGCTCGCGGTCGAGCTCCGGACGAACGTCAGGATCGAATCGTCCATCCAGAAAAAGCAGGAGCTCCTGAAGCGGCTGAAGGTCGTCGAAGCCTTCCGTGAACACGAGGACGGCGTGCTCAACAGGCCGGACTGGATGGTGCTCGACGTGGTCCCCGTGATCCCGCCCGAACTCCGGCCGCTGGTGCCGCTGGAGGGAGGCCGCTTCGCGACCTCCGACCTGAACGATTTATATCGTAGGGTCATCATCCGGAACAACCGCCTCAAGCGCCTCATCGAGATCAAGGCCCCGGAGGTCATCCTCCGGAATGAGAAACGGATGCTCCAGGAGGCGGTCGATTCGCTCTTCGACAACTCGCGCCGCGTCAACGCCGTCCGTTCGGACAACAACCGCGCGCTGAAGTCCCTCTCGGACATGCTGAAGGGAAAGCAGGGGCGTTTCCGGCAGAACCTGCTCGGCAAGCGCGTGGACTACTCGGGCCGTTCGGTCATCGTCGTCGGCCCGGAACTCCGGCTCCACGAATGCGGCCTGCCGAAGGACATGGCGGTCGAACTCTTCAAGCCGTTTATTATCCGGAAGCTGATCGAGCGCGGGCTGGTCAAAACCGTCAAGAGCGCCAAGAAGATGGTCGACAAGAAGGGCCAGGAAGTGTGGGAGATCCTCGAGGGCATCATCGACGGCCACCCCGTGCTCCTGAACCGCGCCCCGACGCTCCACCGGCTCGGCATCCAGGCCTTCCAGCCGGTGCTGGTGGAGGGGAAGGCCATCCGGGTGCACCCGATGGTCTGCACCGCGTTCAACGCGGACTTCGACGGCGACCAGATGGCCGTCCACGTGCCGCTGTCGTTTGACGCCCAGCTGGAGGCCCGCATCCTGATGCTCTCCAGCCACAACATTCTCTCCCCGTCCAACGGGGCGCCGATCGTCCACCCGACACAGGACCAGGTCCTCGGCTGTTACTACCTCACGAAATCGAAAGCCGGGGACAGGGGGGACGGCAAAGCCTTCTCCTCGCCGGGCGAGGTGGTCATCGCTTATGACTGCGCCCAGGTCGGACTCCACGCGAGGATCAAGGTCCGGATCAGGGGGAAGATCATCGAAACGACGGTCGGCAGGGTCCTCTTCAACCAGATCGTCCCGGAGGAGATCGGCTTCATCAACGAGCTCCTGAACAAGAAGAGGCTCACGCAGATCGTGCAGCTCGTGTTCCGCACCTGCGGCAACCTGAAAACGGCAGAATTCCTCGACAAGGTCAAGGAGCTCGGCTTCTCCTACGCCACCCAGGGCGGTCTCTCCGTCGGCGTCGACGACGTGGTGATTCCCCGCGAAAAAGAGGAAGTCATCGCGAAGGCCCTGAAGGACGTCGACGGCGTTGAAAACCAGTATTTCCGGGGTTTCATCACCAACGGGGAACGGTATAACAAAGTCATCGATATCTGGACGCGGGCGACCAACCGCGTGGCCGAGCGGCTCTTCGACGCCCTGCAGCACGCGGAGGAGGGTTTCAACTCCCTCTATATGATGGTGGATTCGGGCGCAAGAGGTTCCAGGGAACAGGTCCGCCAGCTGGCGGGCATGCGCGGCCTGATGGCAAAGCCCCAGAAGAGCATGTCGGGGGCCACCGGGGAGCTGATCGAGAACCCGATCATCGCCAACTTCCGCGAGGGCCTCTCGATCCTCGAATACTTCATTTCGACGCACGGCGCCAGGAAAGGTCTGGCCGACACCGCCCTCAAAACGGCGGACGCCGGGTACCTGACGCGCCGTCTCGTCGACGTCGCCCAGGACGTGATCATCTCGCAGGTGGATTGCGGCACCATCCGGGGAGTGCTCACCGGCGCCCTGAAGGAGGGGGAGGACGTGAAGGAGCCCCTGGCCGAACGCATCCTCGGCCGCGTGGCCGTCCGCGACGTGGTCGATCCGATATCCCGGAAGGTCCTCGTGAAGGCGGCGGACGAAATCGACGAGGTGAGGGCGAATGCCATCGCCGCGACGTCGATCGAAGCGGTGGAAATCCGTTCGGTCCTCACCTGCGAGGCGGTCCGGGGCGTCTGCGCCAAGTGCTACGGCCGCAACCTGACGACATCGACCATCGTGGAGATCGGCGAGCCGGTCGGCATTCTGGGCGCGCAGTCGATCGGGGAGCCGGGAACGCAGCTGACACTGCGCACATTCCATACCGGCGGCACCGCGAGCCTGATCGCGACGCAGTCCCAGATCGTCTCGAAGTTCGACGGCAGGATCAGGTACGAGGGGGTCAAATTCCTGAAGCAGAGCGACGCCGAGGGCAAGTCGATCGTTCTCGGCCGGAGCGGCATCGCGAACGTGATCGATCCCGACAACCGCACGCTCACCAAGTACGACGTACCCTACGGCGCGACTCTCCTGTTGTCGGACGGCGCGCCGGTCCGGCGCGGCGAGATTATTTATGAATGGGATCCCTACAACGCGGTCATCATCTCCGAACACCCCGGGAGGGTCCGTTACCATGACCTGAAGGAAAACGCCACCTACCGGGAGGAACCGGACGAGCAGACCGGCCACATCCAGAAGGTCGTCATCGATTCCAGGGACCGGACCCTCAGCCCGATGATTATGATTGAAGACGCGAAGGGGCAGAAGCTCGGGAATTACATTATTCCGACCCGGGCGCACCTGGGCGTCAATGACGGCGACGCTGTCGCCGCCGGCACGATCCTGGTGAAAATCCCCAGGGACAGCGGAAAAACGCGCGATATCACCGGCGGTCTGCCGCGCGTGGCTGAACTCTTCGAGGCGCGCCGCCCGCGTGACCCCGCCGTCGTCAGCGAAATCGACGGTGTCGTCGTGTACGACGAACAGGACACGCTCGAAGGGCCGGAAGGCAAAGGCTTCAAGATCGTTCGCGGTAACACGCAAATCGTCGTGCGCGGCGACGACGGCGAAACAAAGGAATACCTGATCCCGCACGGCAAGCATCTCCGCGTGCATCGCGGCGACCGCGTCTCCGCCGGCGACCGCCTCTGTGAAG
>DATDQD010000117.1:0-7099 GCA_035292425.1 Bacteroidota bacterium | reverse complement strand
CCCGCCATGCCCAGGTCTCAGAAAACAGTACTGGAATCGCTGAAGAGCCCCGCCAACCGGGAGATCAACCTCCTGATCGTGGAGGACGAGCACCACCTCGCCGATTCCGTCGCCCGGCGGATGGAGGAGGAGGGGTACTCGGTGGACGTCGCGAACGACGGCGAGGAGGGCTACCGGCTCGCTTCCACGAAAAAATACCACCTGATCGTCCTCGACCTCCTCCTCCCGAAGAAGGACGGCCTCCAGGTCCTCCGGGAGATCCGGCGGAACAAGGTGCAGAGCATGGTGCTGATCCTGACGGCCAGGAGCACGGTGGAGGAGCGGGTCGACGGCCTGCGCCTCGGCGCCGACGACTACCTCACGAAACCGTTCGCGTTCGCCGAACTCCTCGCCCGCGTGGAGTCCCTCCTCAGGAGGCAGGGGGTGGGGCACGGCCCGGTGCTGCGCGTCGCGGACGTGGAGCTCGACATCGAGACGCGTGCCGTCCGCCGGTCGATGAAGAACATCCAGCTGACCGCCAAGGAGTATCTCCTGCTCGAGTTCCTGATGCGGAACAAGAACCGGATCCTGACGCGGCGCGAGATCGCCGAACAGGTGTGGGGATACACCTTCGACACCGGCACGAACGTGGTCGACGTCTATGTCAATTACCTGCGGAAGGCCATTGACGAGGGGTTCCCCAGGCGGCTGATTCATACCGTGCGGGGAGTGGGGTTCATTTTCAAAGAGGAGTAGATGTTCCGTTCCATCCGCGCCCGGCTCACCCTCTGGTACACCATCATCGTCGCCGTCATCTTCGTGTTCATCGCGACGGTCACCTACAAGTACGTCAGCGCCACCCTCTACGACCAGCTCGATCTCCTGCTGGTGAACGAGGCCCGGTGGATCGCCCAGCGGCTGGAGAAGCAGAACGTCGAAAGCGAGCCCGACGAGAGCGCGGCCGCAGCGATCCGCGAGCACAGCGCCTATTCCCCGACCAAGGAATTCGTGGAGGTCTGGGCGCCCGACGGGACGCTCCTCTGCCAGAGCTCCAACGTGATCGGGGATTCGCTCGTGAAACACACCGATTTCCCGCCCGATCCCCATTACAACCTGCACACCGTGGTCACCTTCCGGATCCAGCCCCTCCGCATCCTGACGCAGCTCACGCGGCGCGGGAGGATCATCGTCGCGATTCCCGTGGAGTCGGTCGAGACGACGCTGAGGCAACTCATGAGGGTGCTGGCGTGGATGGGGCCGCTGGTCGTGCTCCTGGCGTTCGGGGGAGGGCTCTTCCTTTCGAAAAAATCGCTCTCGAAGGTGAACCAGGTGACGGACATCGCCCGGAAGATTTCCGCCGACCGCCTCTCCGCCAGGATCCCGTCACACAACGTCGACGACGAAATCGGCCGGCTCATCGAAACGTTCAATGGAATGATCTCCCGGCTCGACGCGTCGTTCGAACAGATGAAACAGTTTTCGGCCGACGCCTCGCACGAACTGCGGACCCCCCTGACGGTGCTCCGCACCCAGCTCGAAACGGCCCTCGCGAGCCGGATGTCCGCGTCCGAGATCAGGAAGATCGCGGCGCAGTGCCTCGACGAAGCGATCCGGATGGGATCGATCCTCGAGAACCTGCTCCTCCTCGGGAGGGGCGATTCCGGTCAGCTCTCGATCAAGCGGGAGCGGGTGCGGCTGGACGACCTGCTGAGGGAAACGTACGACGAGTCTGTGATCCTCGCGTCGCAGAAATCGATCGAGGTGAAGATCGAAAACACCGACAACGTCCCGATCTGGGGGGACAGGCAGAGGCTGAGGCAGTTGATCCTGAATCTGGTGGACAACGCCATCAAGTACAGCGGCGAGAGAACGGTCATCACGCTCTCGCTGGTGAAAAACGAAGGGGAGGCGGCGGTGGCGGTGCGCGACCAGGGGATTGGCATCCCCAAGTCGGAAATATCGCGGATCTTCGACCGGTTCTACAGGGTGGATCGCGCGCGGTCGAGGACCCTCGGCGGATCGGGCCTCGGACTGGCGATCGTCAAGTGGATCGTGGACGCCCACGGCGGGACGATCACCGTGAAGAGCGCGGTCAACAAGGGAAGCGAATTTACCGTTTCGCTCCCCGTCGCCGTGAAGTAGGGGATTTCTTCCCGCCCCGGACCGTTTGCCAGGCGGTCACCGCCCCCTCGAGGACGAGCGTCGGATCGAGGACGTCGAAGAGCGCGGCCGATTTCATCAGGGCCGGCGCGTCTCCTCCCGTCCCGATGACCGTCGCGGACTTCCCCGCGACGGCTTTCAGCCGGCTGACGATCTCCCGGATACCGCCGACTGCCCCGAACCACACCCCCGAGCGGATTCCCGACAGCGTGTCGGTCCCGGCCGGCCGGAGGGGAACGGACCATTCAGCGGCGGGGAGCGCGGCGGTGGATCGACCGAGGGCGGCGGCCGACATCGCCATGCCCGGGGCGATCATCCCGCCGACGTGCTTCCGGCGCCGGGAAACGCCGTCGAGGGTGATCGCCGTCCCGCAGTCCACAACGATCACCGGCGCGCCGTACTTCTTCACGGCCGCGAGCATCGCGCAGATCCTGTCCGCCCCGAGGCGGGCGGGGTCGTCATACGCGAACGCCATGCCGAGGGGGAGCGAACCCTTCACCAGGAGAGGGTCCGTGCCCGTGAGTTTTCTCAGCACGCCGGGGAGGAGACGGGACACCGGGGGGACGACCGAACTGATGACGCACCCGCCGAGGTTGGCGGGGACGGTCCCCGCCTCCGCGCATGCCTGGACGGTCAGCTCCTTCCACCACCGACGCCCAGCCACCGGCGGTCGCCGCATTTTCCGGTGCGAGACGAGTTGTCCGCGGACGAAGATGCCCGCGGCGACATTCGTGTTTCCGATGTCGAAGGCCAGTATCATACCAGGTGGACGTCTCCCGATGCGAACTCGACCATCCGCCCCTCCGTTTCGATCAGGAGCGCGCCGGCGGTGGTCACCGACCGCGCCACACCCGTGATCCTGGACGATCCCCGCATGCCCTCCACCACCGACCCGAGAATGACGTTGCGTTTCGTCCACCACGAGATCACCTCGTCGGGCCAGCCGGCGCCGGAGGGGCGGTAGAGGGTCTCGAGTTCGCCGAGCACGGTGCAGAGCGCCGCATCGAGCCTGATCGCCCTTCCGGTCTCCAGTGCGAGCGACGTTGATTTCGCTGCGATATCCTCCGGAAATTCCAGCTGGTTGACGTTCAGCCCTATCCCCACGACGACGGAGTCGACCGCATTCCCCTGGACGGCCGATTCGCAGAGTATGCCCGAGATTTTTTTCCCCGAGATGACGACATCGTTCGGCCATTTGCAGCCGGCTTCCCTCCCCGACAGGGAGGACACAGACGCGGCCACGGCGGCGGACGCGTACAACGAGACGATGCCGAGGACTTCCGGCCTGATGCGCGGCCTGAGGATGAGCGTGAAGGTGAGGTTTTTCCCCGGTTCCGAAACCCAGGTCCGGTCCTGGCGGCCCCGCCCGGACTTCTGGTCGAGCGCGATCACGACGCTCCCTTCCGGGGCCCCTTCGGACGCAAGCCGCTTTGCGGTGGTGTTGGTGGAATCCAGGGACTCGTAGAAATGGAGGGATCTCCCAAAAGATTTCGTGGTCAGGCGCTCGCGGACATCGTCGGCAGTCATCGTGGGGAGCTCTTTTTGTCGATGATCGCCGGGAGGTTCGTGCCCCTGCCACCGCCGGACGCCGCTTTGGCAGATATTGGGAATAATTCTGACACAGTGACCGATTTGACGGGGAGGCGGATCATCGTAACACGATGAATATATGTATTTTTTTACAATTATCGGCCATTGAAAGTTGGCACATCTGTTGTAAGTCTTAGAGTGGAAATTCAACCCGAAATACAGGATTGTAAACAGGGAAGGTACCCGGAGTATGTCCAGCAAAATTATCGGAATCGATCTCGGTACGACGAATTCCGTCGTGGCCGTCATGGAAGGCAACGACCCCGTGGTGATCGCCAATTCGGAGGGGGGGCGCACGACGCCCTCGGTTGTCGGTTTCACCAGGGGCGGCGAAAGGCTGGTGGGCCAGGCCGCGAAACGACAGGCGGTCACGAATCCCGAGAACACCGTCTTCTCGATCAAGCGCTTCATGGGCCGTTTCCACGACGAGGTGAATGAAGAAATGAAGCTCGTTCCCTACGGCGTCACCCGGGGCGACAACAATACCGCGCGCGTGAAGATCGGCGACAGGATCTACTCGCCGCCCGAGATCAGCGCCATGATCCTCCAGAAAATGAAGCAGACCGCCGAGGATTACCTGGGGACGAAGATCACCGACGCCGTCATCACCGTGCCGGCGTACTTCAACGACGCACAGCGGCAGGCGACCAAGGAGGCGGGTGAAATCGCCGGCCTGAACGTCCGCAGGATCATCAACGAACCCACGGCGGCGGCACTGGCCTACGGCCTGGATAAGAAGCACCAGGATATGAACGTCGCTGTTTTTGACCTCGGCGGGGGCACGTTTGATATTTCCATCCTCGAATTATACCAGCAGGAAGGAGTGGGGAATTTCAAGGTGAAATCCACCAATGGCGACACACACCTTGGCGGCGACAATTTCGACCACCGGCTGCTCGACTACATCGCCGATGAATTCAAAAAGCAGGAAGGGGTCGACCTGAGAAAGGACCCGATGTCGCTCCAGCGGCTGAGGGAAGCCGCCGAGAAGGCCAAGATGGAGTTATCCCAGCTGATGCAGACCGAGGTCAACCTCCCCTTCATCACGGCCACCGCCGACGGCCCGAAGCATCTCAACATGACCATCACGAGGGCGAAGTTCGAACAGCTTGTCGATGACCTGGTGAAGCGCTGCATTCCGCCGGTGGAAAAGGCCCTGAGGGACTCCGGACTCAATCCGTCCCAGATTGAGGAGATCATACTCGTCGGCGGCATGACCCGCATGCCGAGGATCCAAACGCTCGTCAGGGAAATCTTCGGCAGGGAAGGCCACAAGGGCGTGAACCCGGATGAGGTGGTTGCGGTCGGCGCGGCCATCCAGGGCGGGGTCCTCTCGGGCGACGTCTCGGACGTTCTCCTGCTCGATGTCACGCCCCTGACCCTCGGCATCGAGACGCTGGGAGGGGTGATGACCTCGATGATCCAGTCCAACACCACCATCCCGACCAAGAAGAGCGAGATCTTCTCGACGGCCGCGGACAGCCAGCCATCCGTGGAGATTCATATTCTGCAGGGCGAGCGTCCCATGGCCGTCGACAACAGGACCCTCGGACGCTTCCACCTGGACGGCATCCCCCCCTCTCCGAGGGGAGTGCCGCAGATCGAGGTCATTTTCGACATCGACGCGAACGGCATGCTGCATGTGATGGCGAAGGACAAGGCGACCAACAAGGAACAAAGCATCCGGATCACCTCCTCCAGCGGCCTCAGCAAGGAGGAAGTCGAGAAAATGAAACATGACGCCCAGGTCCACACCGCGGATGACAGGAGGAAGAAGGATGAGGTGGAGGTCAAAAACCAGGCCGACAACCTCGTCTTCCAGACCCGGAAGCATATCAAGGAGTTTGGCGACAAGATCCCCGCGGACCTGAAAAAGAAGGTCGAAACGGCCGCGGACAATCTCGACGCGGCGGTCAAGGAGGGCGTCACGGCGAATATCCGCGCAAAGATGGAGGCCCTGAATGCCGTCTGGAACGAGGCCTCTTCCGCCATGTACCAGAGCGCGACCGCGGGCGCGGGGGCCGGACCAGAGCCTCCTCCGCGATCCGGGCCGGGACCCAAAGAATCGTCGGGGAAGAAGGACGAGAAGATCGTCGAGGATGCTTCGTTCGAAGTGATGGACGACAAGGATAAAGACAAATAATCCCCGTCGTTCCGCTCCCGGGGGGCGGGTACACAGTAACGGGCCGCCCGTGACAGCGTTCACGGGCGGCCCTTTTTTATCGGGGATGATGACCATGAACTTTCAGTTGTCGACGGGAGCATCGTCCCGCGTTGAAAAATCCCCCTTTTTTTCATACCTTCAGTACATAATTTTTTCGTCCGGTCCGGGTTTTACATGATCTCAATGGTCATTCACGGCGGCGCGTGGAACATCCCCGATTCGCTTCTCGACGCGCATCGGAACGGGTGCGCTGCGGCAATCGGGAAGGGGTGGAACATACTCTCCTCCGGAGGGACGGCGATCGATGCGGTCGAACAGGCCGTCCGCGTCATGGAGGCGGACGGCACATTCGACGCGGGCCGCGGGGCGCACCTGAACGCCGACGGCCACGTGGAGCTCGATGCGAGCATCATGGAAGGGCACTCGTACCGGTGCGGGGCGGTCGCGGCCGTCCGGAGGGTCATGCATCCCATCACCCTCGCCCGGAAAATCATGGAGGAGAGCGAACACATCCTCCTGGTCGGGCAGGGGGCGGAGCGGTTCGCGGTCAGCGCCGGCATACGGCTGTGCAGGGAATCCGAACTCGTCACCGACCGGGAACGCGCGCTCTGGAAATCGGTCAACGCCAAATCGGGATTCCGGTCGAAGCATGCCTTCTCGAAACATCCGGGCGACACCGTCGGCGCGGTCGCGGTCGACCGCTCGGGCAACATCTGCGTCGGGACCTCCACCGGCGGGACACTGAACAAGTATCCCGGGAGGGTCGGGGACTCGCCCCTCATCGGCTGCGGTTCCTACGCGGAAAACGGCATCGGCGGGGTATCGACGACGGGGTGGGGGGAAGGGATGATCAAAGTGGTGCTGGCCAAGACCGTCATCGACCACATGGACGCGAACGAAAAGGACCCCCAGAAGGCCGCGGAGTTCGGCATCGACCTCCTCCACAAAAAAGTGGACGGCCGCGGGGGAGTGATCGTCCTGAACTATGAGGGACGCGTGGGTGTGTCGTTCAGCACCCCGAGAATGGCCTTCGCCTGCATGACGGAGGAGATGAACGAACCGCGCGTGGAGGCATGAACCCGGCATCGGTCGCCGGGCACGTCCTCGAACTGCTGATGCTCCTGGACCGCGGCACCGGCCCGGCCGACCGGATCGTCTCGGGGTTTCTCCGGGAGCGGAGGTACCTCGGTTCGCGTGACCGGCGGG
>DATDQD010000116.1:0-2585 GCA_035292425.1 Bacteroidota bacterium | reverse complement strand
CATGAACACCATCCACCGAATAACCCGCATCGCCGTCATCGGCGCGCTGATGCTGATCGCAGCCGGCCTGCTGACCGCGCAACCTTCGCTCGAGCGGCCGCGGACGAGCCAGGGCGCCTCGGTCGCGCAGAAGGTCGGCGTCACCGAAATCGTTGTCAAATATCATAGACCCGGCGTCAAAGGCCGCCCGATCTGGGGGGCGCTTGTCCCCTACGGACAGGTCTGGCGGACAGGGGCCAACGAGGTGACCACGATCTCCTTCGCCGACCCCGTCACCATCGAAGGCAAACCGCTTGGCGCGGGGACGTACGGACTCTTCACGCTCCCCCGGGCAGGCTCCTGGACCGTCATCCTCAGCACGAACACGACGACCTGGGGCACGGAATACGATTCCACGAAGGACGTCCTGAGGATGGACGTGACTCCCCTCGCCTCTGAATTCACCGAGTGGATGATGTTCTCGTTCAGCGGGCTCTCCGACACCGGCGCGACGCTCGAACTGCGATGGGAAAAGCTCGTCGTCCCGGTGCGGATCGGTGTCGCCACGGTGAGCATCGTCCTGGACCATGCCCGGAAGGAATTTTCGGCCGGGGCGGACAGCGGCAGGTGGCAGATGCTGCGCCAGGCCGCCGGCTACGCCCTCGCGCAGAACGTCCGACTTGACGAAGCGCGCTCGTGGATCGACCGCTCGCTCTCGGTGAACCGGAATTTCCAGAGCCTCTGCATGAAATCGGACATTCTTGATCGTTCCGGGAACGCGTCCGGGGCGGCAGGGGTCCTGGACGACGCCATCGCGGGGACGAAGGAATCGGACGTTACATCGTACGCGCAGACGCTCAGGCGCGACGACCGGGCGGGCCGCGCCGTGGAACTCCTTGAAAAGTTCGCGGCGAAGCACGGCGGATCGTGGTCACTCTCCCGCGCGCTCGGCGAGTCGTACGACGCCGCCGGCGACCGCGCGAAGGCCCTTTCGCACCTCAACGAGGCCCTCGGGAAGGCTCCCGGGGACGCGGAGAAGGAAGAGATCCGCAAAGTCATCCGGACTGTGAACGAACGGAAATAACCGCGTGGCCGACGAGAAGATCATTTTTTCCATGGTGGGGGTTGGCAAGGTCGTCCCCCCGAACAGGCAAATACTCAAGGACATCTACCTGTCGTTTTTTTACGGCGCAAAGATCGGCGTACTGGGCCTCAACGGCGCCGGGAAGAGCACGCTCCTGAAAATCATCTCCGGGGTCGACGCCGACTACCTCGGAACGATCAACACGCAGAAGGGGATTACCTTCGGGTACCTCTCGCAGGAGCCGGAGCTTGACGCCTCCAAGACTGTCCGCGAGGTCGTCGAGGAGGGCGCGGCGGAGACGGTCGCCCTCCTGAAGGAATACGATGCCGTGAGCGCGAAATTCTCGGAGCCGGGCGCCGATTTCGACGCGCTCCTGAAGAAACAGGCGGCCCTCCAGGAGAAGATCGACCACCTCGGCGCGTGGGATATCGGCAACAGGCTCGAACAGGCGATGGACGCGCTCCGCTGTCCCCTTCCCGACACCCCGGTCCCGGTGATCTCGGGCGGCGAGCGGAGGAGGGTGGCGCTCTGCCGGCTGTTATTAAAAGAGCCGGACGTGCTCCTGCTCGACGAGCCGACGAATCACCTCGACGCCGAATCGGTCATGTGGCTCGAGCAGCACCTCTCCCGGTACAAGGGGACGGTGATCGCCGTGACGCACGACCGTTACTTCCTCGACAACGTGGCGGGCTGGATACTGGAGCTCGACCGGGGCGAGGGGATTCCGTTCAAGGGAAACTATTCCTCATGGCTCGAGCAGAAGGCGGCCCGGCTCGCGGTCGAGGAGAAACAGGAATCGAAGCGCCGCCGGACGATGCAGAGGGAACTCGAGTGGGTCCGGACCAACCCGAAGGGGCGCCATGCCAAGAGCAAGGCGCGCATCACCGCGTACGAGAAGATGGTGGAATCTGCGGCGGAACAGCGGGAAGAGGAGATTGAAATTTACATCCCCCCGGGGCCGCGTCTCGGTGAGACCGTCATCAGGGCCGAGGGCGTGACGAAGGGGTACGGCGACCTGGTGCTGTACGAGGACCTGAGCTTCGATCTGCCCGCGGGCGGCATCATCGGGATCATCGGTCCGAACGGCGCCGGGAAAACGACTCTCTTCCGGATGATCACCGGTACGGAGAAGCCGGACGCGGGAAAGATCGTCGTCGGCGAGACGGTGAAGTTCGCCTACATCGACCAGGCGAGGCCCCTCCACCCGGATCATTCGATCTGGCAGGAAATCAGCGGCGGCGAGGACGTGCTGATGATGGGGAAGCGGGAGGTGAACTCGAGGGCGTACGTCGCGAGGTTCAATTTCAGCGGCACCGACCAGCAGAAAAAGGTCGGGGCGCTCTCGGGAGGGGAACGCAACCGCGTCCATCTGGCCAGGGTCCTGAAGGAGGGCGCGAACGTCCTCCTGCTGGACGAACCGACGAACGACCTGGACGTGAACACGCTCAGGGCCCTGGAGGAGGCGCTGGTCAATTTCGCCGGCTGCGCCGTCGTGATTTCTCACGACCGCTGGTTCCTCGAC
>DATDQD010000115.1:0-2372 GCA_035292425.1 Bacteroidota bacterium | reverse complement strand
GCATGCCGGCTCCCTCGCCCATGACGAAGCCGTCGCGGCCGGCGTCGAACGGCCTGCTCGCCCTCTCCGGTTCGTCGTTGCGGGTGGAGAGCGCCTTCATGGCGTTGAAGCCGCCGACGCCCATCGGCGCCACCGCCGCCTCGGACCCGCCGCTGAACATGATGTCGGCGTCGCCGCGCTGGATGAGGATGAACGCGTCGGCCACGGCGTGCGACGACGTGGCGCAGGCCGACGTCGTGGCGTAATTGGGTCCCTTCGCGTTGAAACGCATCGAGATGTAGCCGGCGGCGATGTCCGCGATCATCATCGGAACGAAGAAGGGGCTGATCCTGTGGGGACCGCCCGAATCGAAGACCGTCTGCATCTGCCGTTCCCAGGTGCGCATGCCGCCAATGCCCGACCCGAACACCACGCCGACGCGGTTCCTGTCGATTTTCTCGAAATCGATGGCGGCGTCCTTCACGGCCATCTCGGCGCAGGCCATGGCGTACTGCGTGAAGAGATCCATCCGGTTGACGGATTTCCTGTCGATGAAATCGAGGGGATTGAAGTTCTTCACCTCGCAGGCGATCTGCGTGTCGTAGCCCGCGGCGTCGAAGGCGGTGATTTTCCCCGCCCCGCTCATTCCCGCGAGCGCGTTCCTCCAGAAATCCGCGGCGTTCAGTCCGATGGGGGTAACGGCGCCCACACCGGTGACCACGACGCGACGTCTCTGATGGTTATGACCCTGCATGCGTTCTTCCGGCTGTTCCGTGTGTATTCCTCAGGAAATTTTCCCGGTAATGTACCTGACAGCGTCTCCAACCGTCGAGATCTTCTCGGCGTCCTCATCGGGAATCTGGAGATTGAAGGCCTTCTCGAATTCCATCACCAGTTCGACGGTGTCGAGGGAGTCGGCCCCGAGGTCGTTCGTGAAGGAGGCTTCGGGAGTGATCTGGCCCCCCTCGACCCCCAGCTTGTTGATGATGATTTCCTTCACCTTCGCTTCAACATCTGCCATTGCGTTGCTCCTTCTGTTTGTGATCGTTGCTGTTCGAGAGATTTTCACATCACCATGCCGCCGTCGACGCAGAACACCTGGCCGGTGATGTAGTCGGAACCGGAGGAGGCCAGGAAACAGGCCACCCCGGCGATCTCACCGGCGGTCCCCGTCCTTCTCAGCGGGATGTTCTGTTCAAGCTTCTGCCGCTGTTCCGCGGTCAGCGCCGCGGTCATGTCGGTGTCGATGAAGCCCGGCGCGATGGCGTTCACCTGGATGTTTCTCGAGCCGAGTTCACGGGCGAGCGATTTCGTGAACCCGATCATCCCCGCCTTCGACGCCGCGTAATTCGTCTGTCCCGGGTTGCCGATCACGCCGGCGATCGACGAAATGTTGATGATCTTTCCGGACCGCCGGCTCATCATCGGCCTGATGGCGGCCTTCGAAAAATTGAAAACGCTTTTGAGGTTCGTGGCGATGACCGAGTCCCAGTCAACCTCGCTCATGCGCATCAGGAGACCGTCTTTCGTGATCCCGGCGTTGTTGACGAGGATGTCGAGCCGGGAGAACCCGGCCAGCACGGCGTCGACCACGGCGGCAGCGGCAGCGCAGTCCGCCGCGTCGGATTTGAAGGCCTTCGCGCGCCTCCCCGCCGTTTCGATGTCACGAACGACTTTTTCGGCCTCGCCGGCCGCGGAGCGGAACGTGATCGCGACGTCGGCGCCCGCTCCCGCGAACGCCAGGGCGATGGCCCGGCCGATGCCCCGCGATCCGCCCGTGACGAGCGCGGTTTTCCCGGAAAGATCGGCCATCAGGAATCCCCTCCGGAGAGGAATTTATCGAGGTCCGCGGCCGTATCGACCCCGAGGATCTCCACGGAAGGGTCCGTTCGCTTCACCAGCCCCTGCAGGACCCTGCCCGGGCCGACTTCCACGAACCGGCGAATCCCGCCTGCGATCATGTTCATCACGGTCGATTCCCATAAAACAGCGCTGGTGAGCTGGGCACCGAGCAATGTACGAATTTCCCGGGCCATTTGCTCCGGTTCGGCGGTCACATTGGCATAAATGGGCACCGCCGCATCCCGGATATCTACCTTATCCAGCGCATTTTCAAGCCCCGTCCTCGCCGATTCCATCAGCGGTGAATGGAATGCGCCGCTGACGGGGAGTTCCCTGACCATCCGCGCCCCCTTCGCCTTCGCGATCTCCATCGCCCTGCGTACCCCGTCGACCGAACCGCTTATGACAATCTGTCCGGGGGAATTGAAATTGGCGCACTGGACCACCCCCGCCGCGGAAGCCTCGCGGCACGATTCCTCCACCGTGGCGCGGTCGAGGCCGACGACGGCGGCCATGGTCCCGGGATGTTCCTCGCCGGCGCGCTGCATCAG
>DATDQD010000114.1:0-4578 GCA_035292425.1 Bacteroidota bacterium | reverse complement strand
GATCGGGTCGCTGGTGTGATCCGCGAGGGTCTCAGAAGGAGAGCGAGAACCGGTGGAAAGCGCCCACCGGACCATTCGAGGTGAAGGCATAATCGAACTGATAATCGCCGGTCGCGATCCCCGTTCCGATGGAGAAACCGGCCAGCCCGCTTCCCGGTCCGATTTTAAGGTCCTGCCGCCGCTCGTTGTTGTAGCCTGCCCTGAGAAAGACGTTGGGGCTGAGGACGAATTCCACCCCCACGGAGAATGCCTTGAAGCGTTCGGTGAACGAATCCCGTCTGTCGGTGAGCCTGTGGACGTCGGCGACGAACGTCGCCGGGAGATGTTCGGGGGAGAGCGCGATGCCGAAGCGGAGGTCGAGCGGAAGGTCCTCTCCAACTGTGGCATACGGGTCGAGCTGTGTTCCCAGGTGGAGCAGCGCGAGGCCCAGCACTACGCGATCGGGCACGGCGATGAACTGGGCCCCGAAGTCGAGCGCCACCGCGCTCGAACTGTACTCGCCGATCGACGAATAGATGAGCTTTACCGCCGTCCCGTACCGCAGCCGGTCGGTGAGACCGTTTGCGTAGGCCGCGCTGAGGCTTAACTCCCCGGCCCCGAAAGTTCCGAGATTTTGCCCCTCTTCCCCCGTCCTCTGGAACTCTCCGTAATTCATGTAGAGTGCGCCGGCGCCGAGATAGCCGAAGCCTGAAATCTCCTCTCCCCAGGAGACGTTCGCGGAATTGATGTCGAGCAGGTGTTTGAAGTATCCGAACGACACCCTCCGCCGGGAGAGCGTGGCGATCCCCGCGGGGTTGTAGAAGAGCAGGTTGGGGTCGTCCGTCAGTGTGAGAATGCCGCCGCCGACGGCTCCCGCCCGCGCGCCGACGTCGGTCCTGAGGAAATCGAACGTGCTGCCCGAACCGGCGAGCGCCGCCGGGACGCCGGCGAGAACGAGCGCGGGAATGATCAACGAGCGTCGAAAAAATGGTTTCATCGCGAGAGCGTCTCCGGGATTCGAACCGTGGTTTGCAATCTATGCAATCGGTGAATGAAAGGCAAAAAACGGACGGACGGGGCTTGATTTTCATGACGGGCGTTCGTATACTTCCCTCCCATGAGAGAAACCTCCGGCCGCCTCCGCGGATCGTCAGACGATCCCGCAAACCCATCCAGCCCGGGCCGGAGCGAAGCAGCCGCCGGGTCACGGATTTCCCTGATTTCGAATTCACCTGTCCCTCCCCGGAGCGACCCACCGCCGTCCGCTGGGGCCACCATCACTTATCAGAAAGGATCACCACGATGAAATCGTTTACCACGCTGACGTTCGCCATGCTCCTCTGTGCCGTCCACGCGCTCTTCGGTCAGAGCGGGACAACATCAGGGAACACCGCTGCCTCGGGAAACGCCGGGTTCATCCCGTTCCCGAAGGAAATCTCGTACCAGGGGCTGCTCACCACCTCATCGGGCACTCCTGCCTCAGACGGCAGTTACAACCTCCAGTTCGATCTGTTCAATGTCTTCGCCGGGGGTGTTGCCCTCTGGACCGAGACGCAGGCCGGGGTCACGGTTTCCAACGGCGTGTTCAGCGTACGGCTCGGGTCGGTATCGCCCCTCCCGGACCTCTTCTACCAGCTGCTGTATCTGGAGGTCGCCGCCCTTGCAGGCCCCGGAATCACCGGCACGATTACGTTCGCCCCGCGCGCGCAGCTCGCGGCCTCGGCATTTTCGCTCGCACCATGGCAGTCCCAGGGGTTCGACGTGTTCTACCCGTACGGAAACGTTGCCATCGGCACGGCCACACCGGACCCCCAGACTAAATTGAGGGTTGAGGGGCATGGCGCATACGCCGGGCGCTACACGACGGATTCAGTGCACTTTTCAGTCCGCGTCCTTCACGCCCAAGCGACCGGATCCGGAGCGTCCGATGTCCAGGCGGTTCATGGAGAATCGGTCCCGCAGGATTTTTGGGGTGTCGGCGGGGAATTCATCGGGGGGTGGGTCGGCTCGAGGGGATTGAGTTTCCCGACCGGTTCGGCCGGTTACTATGGAACGGTGGGTAGCGTCACCGGTGGATTGGGCACCAACTACGGTGTTTGGGGACGTGCCGGGGGAGGCGCGGTGAATTACAGCGTTTACGGACAGGCCGATAATAACCCTCTCGACTATGCAGGGTATTTCCAGGGAAAATTCCGGGTCTTTTCCCCGGGTGGCGACAGTTCGACGATGCTCCCGGACGACGCGGTCTCCGCGGCGGAGATGCTGAATGAGCCGGGGATTGCCGCGCACGGCGGCTATGGCTTTGGGATTTTTCTGACTGCCGGGACCACGCAAGCCGTGGATTCGATCACGATCTCGATTCCGGCGGATGGATACATCGTCGTTGAGTCCGGGGGATACATAAACCTTAACCATGCGTCGGGAACAGCATCAAATGTGTGGCTGGATGTCAATCCGGTGAGCGCGGCGCCGGTCGGATATGCCGTACAATGGGCCTATGAGAATAGTACTTCGCCTGCCGGATCGTACAGTAACAACTTCCACATCAGGCGGATCTACCCACAAGGCGCGGGGGCATATTCATATTTCTTCAATGCACGTTCAGTTTCCGGGACTGGACATAGTACAGGCAGTATATGGATCACCGCAACGTATTATCCGTCTTCCTACGGTCCCGTTTCGGTTTCCGTTCCGGTTGCCTCGGGAGCCGATGCCTCCGATGTAAGGTCGGCCGGTTTTCTCGAGACCAATCCGGCCGGTACGATCTCGTCAGCCTCCCGTGAGATCGACCTCCGTGAACTCGAACTGACCGCCCTCAGGGCTCGTGCCCAGGCGGAGGAAGCAGAGAGAAAGCTCCTCGAGGCCCAGCTCGTGAAAGAGAGAGAAAAGGAAAAGAGACCCGACCAGCGATAATCGCCATGGACCGTCATCAATATCACTGCTGCATCCCGGACGGGTCCGCCCGGACGAAACGGATCTTTACCCAATCATGAAGGGGATAATGGCATGAAACTGATCGCATCACTCGCAGCTCTTGCAATGTTGTGCACCGCCGGATACGCACAAACGCTCCTCCACCCCGTCTCCGCCGCCGACGGCGGCGGCGGCACATCCGCGGGCGGAGGGTTCACGCTCCTCGGCTCCGTCGGGCAGACCGCGGCGGGCGTGACGACGGATGCCGACACCGGAATTTCCATCGAGGGGGGCATCATTCCTCCACTGCGGGAAGGGAGCGGGGTCACGCTGACGACCGGCGTGCTCGTCCAGACCGCCTGGAACATGATCTCGATCCCGGTGATTCCTCCCGACCCCCGGAAGACCGTCCTGTTGCCGACGGCCATTTCATCGGCATTCGTCTATCTCCCTCCGCCGAGCGGGTATGCGACCGAGGATACGCTCCTGCCGGGCGTCGGATTCTGGGCCAAGTTCCCCGGTGTGGAGACGATCCCGTTTACCGGGACCGGCCTGACTCTCGATACGATCCCGGTCAATGCCGGATGGAACATTATCGGGTCGCTCTCCTATCCTTCGCTCACCACCGACGTCGTCCCTGTTGGCGGGGTGAGTGTCCTGAGTTCGTATTTCGCGTTCCTCGGCGGCTTCGGTTACACGTCGGAGGACACGCTCGAACCCGGCCGGGCGTACTGGGTGAAAGTGAACCAGCCGGGGGCGATCGTCCTGCGATCGGGATCGCTCCTGATACCACCCGCGTCGACGTCAGCGGCTGCCAGTGTCGCGGCCGGAGGGACAGGCAACATCAGGACGGCCGTGGCCGTCCCTGAGAACGCCGGGAAGATCACCTTCCGCGACGCCGTCGGGCAGGTACGGGAAATTTATTTCGCGGCGCCCTCCACGGAACTCTCCCCCGACGCCTACGAACTCCCCCCCATGCCCCCCGGGGATCTCTTCGACGTCAGGTATGCCAGCCAGAGAATCCTGGAGACGTTCGGTCACCAGGGGACATCGCAGATGGGCGCGGCCATCACGATCACGGGGGCGGAATGGCCGCTGGAGATCGAATATGCGGGCGATGCCACAGACCTCTCGCCATCCCTCGCGGTATTTTCCGCCGATGGTGAACGCGTCTATGACCTTTCCGCCGGGGGGACGGTCCGGCTGGAACGCACCGGCCTGATTTCACTTCGGGTACGGTCCGGGTCCGAGACCGGAAATGCACTCCCCGCGGAATACCGGCTCTACCAGAATTACCCGAATCCCTTCAATCCGTCGACGAAGGTGATATTCGACCTGCCGGAAGCGGCCCGGGTGAAGATCGTTCTCACGAATTCGCTGGGGCAGACGGCCATGAAAGTGCTCGACGAAGAGATGGGGGCCGGTCGTCATGTCATCGGCATCGAGGGCGCCGGGCTGGCCGGGGGAGTCTACTTCTGCAGGATGAGAGCGGGGAGCTTTTCGGACATGAAAAAGATGATTTTGGTGAAGTGATGACAGCTCCGGGGAAGGTTCGATCGACGAGAGCGACGCCGATCCCGCGGATGGCGGTGGAAGCCCCGCGCTACGCCGCCTGCTTCGCCACGCTCGCCATCTGCCTGCTCGGCGCCGGCTGTGCCGGTTCCTCCGGCGCGTCGGGTGGGCGGG
>DATDQD010000113.1:0-3349 GCA_035292425.1 Bacteroidota bacterium | reverse complement strand
GTGGAACACCGCGACGAAAAGTCCGCTGAGGACCTGCACGACAAAGATGCCGAACAGTATCCAGTCGGCGCGGCTCGTGACCATTCTGATCTTCAAAACCGTCATGCGGCGCACGATGATGCTGACGAGGCCGACCAGGGTTAAAAGGCCGAACACGAACGCCGATAACTCCAGTACGTAGAGGCGCAGCGGCTGGCTGTTCCATGCGAGCACCTCCCGCGGGATTAAAAATCCTACAAAGTGTCCCGTCACGATGGCGATGATCCCGTAATGGAATGGCACCAGGCCCCAGAAGTGCTGCTGGTTCTCCAGGAACTGGGACGAGAGGCTCGAGAAGGTGAAACTCTGCGTGAGGTACCGCCGGATGGAGACCAGTAAAAATATAATAAAGGCCAGGTAGGGCAGCACGACGAAGAGGATCTGGTCGAGGAAAAACGGACTCGCTGTCGTCATGGGTGAACGCTCTCTTTCGTGGTTGTGGCGGCGTCAATAATCAGGAATGCCGCCTGCAGAAGTTTCAGATAGGGATTGCCCGCATCGGCGAAAGCGGCGATCATTTTCCCGACCGATTTCCGGAGGTACGTCGAGGAGATCCCGGCCGCGTCCGCCTCCGGCAGTCTCCCCACCGCCCTCAGGAGATACGAAAGATGGTCGGGCAGTTCCCCCGATTCGGCGATGGCGCAGGAGCGGAGCAGTTCCCTCATCTTCACGAGGTAGGCCCCCCGTTCGTACGATTCGCCGAACAGTTGCCAGCCCGTTTCGAGGCTCGCGTCGGGGTTAAGGTCGAAGGTCCTCGTATAAAGCTCCTCCATTTCCTCCCGCGAGAACCCGGCCGTTTCCGTTTCAAATCCGAGGACGAGGCCGGCCGCGGGGGCGCCTGTGGGGTCCCGGTCGAACGACGACCGGAGGTCCGCGATCGCCCGGCGAAAATCCGGTCCGGGGTATGATAGCAGTTCTGCGAGGGCGTCGTACCGCATCGTCCGGTCCATCAAAGTCCCCTCCATTATAGCCCTCTCTGGGGCCCTTCCACGAACCCGAACCCGACCGAGGCGCGGTGTTCGTGGGGGTCTTTCATCATTTCGATCGCTTCCTCGCGGTGCATCGGCGGGATGACGAACCTGTCGTCGAAGGTGCAGAGGGACGTTAATTTATAGAGCGCCTCGGCCTGTTCCACGGAGCAGTCCGCCTCGACGAGCATCTTCTCGGCGGTTTTCATGTCGATGTCGCCCACCGTCACGGCCCTCCGGTAGGTACGCACCGCCTTCTGTTTTTTCAGGGCGTAGACCACCTTCCCCTGGTGGCCCGCGCCGAAGAGGTTGGCCAGGAACTGGAGCGGCACGCGCGACTGCTCGATGTCATGGAAGAAGTCGTCCGAGACGCTTTCGACCGTGTCGGGCCCGCTGGCGGCCATCACCGGCGACATCGGGGGGACATAGAAAAGCATCGGGAGAGTCCGGTACTCGATGTGCGGCGGGAGGGCGATCTTCCACTCCTTCACGAACCGGTAGACCGGCGACTTCTGAGCCGATTCGATCACCGAATCGTGGATGCCGTTGGCCCGCGCGGCCTGGACCACCGCCGGGTCGTTCGGGTTGAGGATCATCGATCGGTGCGCGTCGATGAGCCCCTCGTCGGGACTCTTCGCGACCTCTTCCAGCCGGTCCGCGTCGTAGAGCAGGACGCCGAGGTAACGGATCCTTCCGACGCACGAGTGGAAACAGGCCGGGGCCTGGCCGGTCTCGAGGCGCGGGAAGCAGAGGATGCACTTTTCCGACTTGCCGGTGGACCAGTTGTAAAACGTTTTCTTGTAGGGGCATGCGGCCACGCATGAGCGCCACCCCCGGCACCGCTTCTGGTCGATCAGGACGATGCCGTCCTCACCTCTTTTATAGAGGGCCCCGGAGGGGCAGGAGGCCACGCAGCTGGGGTTGAGGCAGTGGTTGCAGATGCGCGGAAAATAGAAGAACACGAGACGTTCGATGGCGAAGAGCTGCGCCCGCTGTTCCTCCGTGAGGTTCTTCAGGTTCGGGTCGTTCCGGGCATAGATCGGCGAACCCCCCAGGTCGTCGTCCCAGTTCGGGCCCGATTCAACATTGATATATTCCCCTGTCACCATTGAAATTGGCCGAGCCGTCGGCTGGTCCGGGCCCTCGGGGGCGTTGAACAGCTCGTCGTACTTGTAAGTCCAGGGCTCGTAGTAATCGTCCATGCTCGGCATCGACGGGTTGTGGAAAATGTCGGTCACCGTCCTCGCCTTGCTCGTGGAACGCAATTTAATAGAGCCGTCCTTCTTCTCCCACCCGCCCCGGTACTTCTCCTGGTTTTCCCACTGCGTGGGGAAGCCGGTCCCCGGCTTCGTTTCGACGTTGTTCCACCACATGTACTCGGTGCCCTTGCGGTCGGTCCAGATGTTCTTGCAGGCGATGCTGCAGGTGTGGCATCCGATGCACTTGTCGAGGTGGAAGACCATCGATATTTGCGATCTGACGTTCATGCGCCGTTCTCCTACCAGATCAGTTGAGGAAGTTTGCGGACGAGGACGTGAGTGTCGCGGTTGCATCCCGTCGGTCCCCAGTAATTAAAGTGAAAGGTGAACTGCCCGTACCCGCCGATCATCAAATTTGGTTTCAGGCGCGTCCGGGTGAGACTGTTGTGCCCTCCCGCCCTTCTATTATTCCGCAGTGGCGACTTGGGCACGGAGTAGGTGCGTTCCGGCGAATGATAGATAATGCAAATCCCGCGGGGGATCCTCGCGCTGACGGCCGCCCGCGTTACGACAACGCCGTGGTCATTATGGACCTCCACCCAGTCGTTGTCGTTCACGCCGATTTCGACGGCGTCCTTCTCGTTCATCCAGAAGGGCTCCACCCCCCGGGACAGGGTCGTCATCCGCTGGTTGTCGCCGTAGGTCGAATGAATGTGCCACTTCCCGTGGGGGGTGAGGTAGTTGAGCATTTTCGTCTTCCCCACCTCCTTGCTGAACCGGAGGTCGGCATACTCGGTCGGGAGCGGCTTAGGCTTGTAGGTGGGGAGATGCTCGCCGAAGTCGATGTAGCCCGGGTGGTCGAGGTAGAAATGCTGGCGCCCGGTCAGCGTCCGCCAGGGGACCAGCGTCTCTTTATTATAGGTGAAGGGAGAATAGGCCCGCCCGTTTTCGGTGATTCCCGACCACATCGGGCTGTTCAGGAGGCGCATCGGCCTCGCCTGGAGCTCGGCGTAACTGACCCGCACGCCTCGGTTCTTCTCGGCGAGATGGGCCAGCGGCAGGCCGACCTTCTCCTCCATATTCTTGTACGACCGCCAGGCCAGCTCGCCGTTGGTGACCGTGGCGAGATGCAGGATCGCGTCG
>DATDQD010000112.1:0-2653 GCA_035292425.1 Bacteroidota bacterium | reverse complement strand
CCCCGCCTCGTCGGGGAGCCGATAAGGGACCCCGCTCATCGGAGGATCCCTCCCGGTTGATGGGCTGGAAGGAATGACCTTCCGAGGACTGCCGACATCGCGCCGAGCCGTTCAATCAGGCCGGCGAGTTTCGCCGGCTTGAGCGATTGATAGCCGTCGGAAAGGGCGTTTTCGGGGTGCGCATGAGTTTCGATGATCAAGCCGTCCGCGCCGGCAGCGATTGCCGCGAGGGCCATGTCCGGGACACAATCCCAGGCGCCTGTTCCGTGGCTCGGATCGACGATGATGGGAAGGTGAGACGCTTTTTTGACTACCGGTACGGCGTTGAGGTCGAGCGTGAAGCGAGTAGAAGGTTCGAATGTCCGGATGCCGCGTTCGCACAGGATGACGTTATAATTTCCCGCCGAGACGATGTATTCGGCCGCCATGAGGAATTCCTCGATGGTGGCCGCCATCCCTCTCTTCAGGAGAACGGGCCTTGAAGCCCTTCCCACCGCCTCGAGCAGGGGATAGTTTTGCATGTTCCGGGCACCGATCTGGATGATGTCCGCCGCCGCCGCCACCTCCGTGACGCTTCCGGTCTCCATGACCTCGGTGACGATGTGCATCCCGGTCAGGGCCCGTGCCTCGGCGAGAAATTCCAGCGCCTTCTCCCGTAATCCCCTGAAGGCGTATGGCGATGTGCGGGGTTTGAACGCCCCCCCCCGGAGGAACCTGACGCCGAGTTCCCTGAGGGTCCACGCCATGTCGATGATCTGCTCACGGCTCTCGACGGAGCAGGGACCCGCGATCAGGGCGATTTCGTTGCCCCCGACAGTGTCGTCCCCGAATCCGATAACGGTATTCTCCCGTTTCATCTCCCTGCTGACGAGCTTGTACGGCCTGGAAACGGCAATGGCTTCGATCACGCCGGGAAGGTTGAGAAAGAGGTCGGGATCGAGTTTTGACCGGTTGCCGGTGATCCCGATCGCGATCCGGCGCTCGCCGGGTATCTCGTGGGGGACCAATCCCAGTTCCCGGATTTTCCGGACCACCCCGTCGATGCGGTTGCGCCCGGCGTCGAGATTCATGATGATGAGCATGGGTTCCTTTCAGTGAGTGTAAGCGGATCTGACATTGGTGCAGAACAGTGAAACGAGTGAATGGTCCTTGACTCCGGGGCGCATTTCCGTCCCGCTGGTGACGTCCACGGCGAACGGACGGATGCGCGCGATCTGCGCGGCGACATTGCCCGGATGAAGTCCGCCGGCCAGGAAAAGGCGGCCGGACCCTGCGAGCTTGCAGGCGAGCGAAAGGTCAGGGGCCATTCCCGAACCCCCGAACACTCCCGGACCGCTGCCGTCGACCATGCGGGCGAACAGGCCGTCCCGATCGGACCACGGAGAGGGTTCGGTGCCGGCCGACGCCCTGATGACCTTGATCATTGGAAGCGGAATCTGCCGGTACGTTTCAGGAGACTCATTGCCGCTCAACTGGACCATGCGCACCCCCGAGTCGCCGATCGCCCGTTCAATCGCCCCGGGGGATTCATCCACGAAGACGCCCACCGGGATCACCCCCTGAGGGAGTGACGCGATGATCCGTGCCGCCCGGAGGGGTGCGACATACCTCCGGCTCCCGGCGTAGAAGATGAATCCGAGATAATCGGCACCAGCCTCCGCGCACGCGAGGGCGTCGTCGTGGTTCGTGATCCCGCAGATTTTAATTTTCACGGAGTACATGGAGCAGTTCCTCCAGGCTTTTACCGGGATCGGGCTTCCTCATGAAATATTCCCCCATCAACACCGCGTCGATGCCGGCCCGCGCGACATACCGGACGTCGGCGGCCGAACGCAGGCCGCTCTCGCTCACGGTCGTGACATCGGGGGGGAGGAGTCCGGCGATCCTGCCGGTGGTGCCCAGGTCGACGGTGAAATCCCGGAGGTCCCGGTTATTGATTCCGATCAACCGCACGGTACCAAAATCAATTTTCTCCAGCTCCTCCGGGTGGTGAATCTCCACGAGGCATTCCATCCCCAGCTCGGACGCGCGGCCGTGGAAATCGCGGATCTGCCCGGCGTCAAGGATAGAGGCAATCAGGAGGATTGCGTCCGCGCCGAGAGATCTCGACTCGGGGATCTGGATATCGTCCACGATAAAGTCCTTGCGGAGCAACGGGACATCGACGCGGCCACGCACCGCACTCAGGTCCTCCCCGCAGCCGGAAAAGAAAGTGGCATCGGTGAGAACGGAGATCGCAGAGGCTCCATGCGTGCGGTAGTTGGCCGCGAGCTCTGCCGGCAGGGCTGTCGCATTGATCATCCCCGCGGTGGGCGAGGCCCTCTTGATCTCCGCGATGATCGCCGGGCGCGGGGCGGCAGTCAGCCCTCCCCGAAGCGACCGGAGGGGGGCATGGAAAAGGGGGGATGCCTGGAAGGACGACGGAGTATGGCGCATCCGCAGCGCCGCCGCCTCTTCGCGTTTCGCCGTGACGATCTGATCGAGGACGCTCATCGGTTCGTGTACTCCACCAGTTGACGCAGTTTCTCGAGCGACCGTCCGGAATCAACCGAATCCGAGCAAAGAACGAAGGCCTCCGCGGGCGTCAAGGCGTCCCGGGCGACCATGAGGCCGAGAGCTGAATTCATGAGCACAAAATCTCTCGTCGGTCCCC
>DATDQD010000111.1:0-6972 GCA_035292425.1 Bacteroidota bacterium | reverse complement strand
GCGAAAACTCCGTTCAGCCCATTCCGGTTGAGGTGACAGGGGGAAGGAAGGATGCGATCTTCCCGACGGCCCTCTCGAATGCGTTTGTCTTTGATACCTCGTACAGAGTTGTCGACACGCTGGAGAACGGGAGGGGATTCTACCGGTGGGATGAGGCGATGCAATACTCGACGACGCAGGGCGCGCAGGGGATTTATCCGCCTGGATCCCACATCCCGGGCTTCTCTGAGTCCGAGGCCCTGCGCTCCGCGGTGAACTCCAACAGCAACAACCTGAAGGCGATCGGGCAGGGAGAGGGCTATGGAATCTGAACGAACCCGAGCGGATTTTCCGCCATGATCGGGGGCTACCGGCACCTCGCCGGCTGGTTCGTCTATTCTGCCACCTTCACGTATTTCTGGAGTTCCACACAGGAGGATGCGGACCTTGCGTCCAATCTCCTGTTGAGTTATAATAACAGCGGCATCGGTTTATACCTTTTCAGCAAGGGACACGGTTTCAGCGTACGGTGCCTCGGGGATTAGAAAAGGGGCGAGGTTGCCTCAGGGAGAATGCCATATGTCAGGATGCGTTGCGCGATACCTGAGGTACCTCGTCATCCCGGTCTTCATCAATTCCGGCGCCGGCGCGCACACATCGCCCGCGGCTGTCGGGGGCGATTCGCTCACCCTGAACGTGTCCGTCAAACCGGGGTGGAACGTCCTCTCCCTGCCGGTCGACGCCGGGAGGGCCCTGAAGGATTCTCTCTTCCCGACCTCCGTTTCGAGCGCCTTTCTCTTCGGAGACGACTACAGGGCGGCAGATACTCTGGAGAATGGATACGGGTTCTGGTTGAAGTTCGCCTCCGGCGCAACGATTTCAGTCCCCGGCATCGCCGTGTTCGACGACACGATCGCGGTCCGGGCGGGCTGGAATCTCATCGGGGGGATCTCAACCGACGTCGCCATCAATAAAATCCAGTCCGTTCCTCCGGGCATCGTCGCGTCGAACTATTTCAGCTTCTCCCCCGATTCGGGGTACAGGCATTCCGATACGCTCAGGCCGGGGTTGGGATACTGGGTGAAGGCGGGCCGGGCAGGATCGCTTGTGCTGAGATCGCTGGATGTTCCCTGCCCGGGGGTCTCCGTAGTGAATTACGGCGGGGTGACATATCATAGCGTCCAGGTGGCCGGGCAATGCTGGCTGAGGGAGAATCTCAATGTCGGCGAGCAGACGCAGCCCGGCCTGCAGCAGACGGACAACGATACGATTGAAAAGTATTGTTTCATCGACGAGACCGTGAACTGCACAAAGTTCGGCGGATTATATCAGTGGAATGAGGCGATGCAGTATGTCACGGCGCCGGGCGGGCGGGGGATTTGCCCCCCGGGATGGCACATCCCGACACTCGGGGAGCTGCGCGGGCTGGATACCACCGTTGCGGGCAACGGCAACCAGCTGAAAGCGCTCCGGCAGGGAGTTGGCGACGGAGAGGGGACAAACACGACGGGATTTTCTGCGCTGCTTCGCGGCTACAGGCACCTCGACGGCTCCTTCAGCATATTCGGGTACCAGACGTATTTCTGGACCTCAACGGAGCAGACCCCGGCGATCGCGAGCTCCCTCTACCTCTTCTATAATTACAGCGATCTGTACTTCTACAATATCGACAAGGGATACGGATTCAGCGTGCGGTGCCTGAAGGATTAATTCGCTATCTTCGACCATGACGCCCGCGAAGCATGTATTTCCCCTGATCGCCGTTCTCTCTTGTCATTCCCCGGCATCTGCGCAGCGGATCGACATCACCGTCAAGAATCTGGCCGCTGATAAGGGCTACATCTCTTCGCTGAACGGCGAAAATGCGTTGCGGATCGACTCCGTCACGTCCGCCGGAGGGGAACGGTTCGTGTACAATATGAGCGCGAAGGGGCTCCAGCCCGGCTTTTACCGGTTGTCATTCGAGAAGAACCGGTGGATCGATTACGTGTACGACAACGAAGACGTCACCCTGACGACCGATGCCGGAAACATCCTCGACAGCATGAAGGTCGTCACATCGGAGAGCAACCGGCTCTATTATACTTTTGTCACTCTAAACAAGCAGTACAAGGCCAAATCGGAACTGCTCCAACTGGTGCTGGCCCGGTATCCCGGGGACGACCCCTACTACCGGACCACGAAGTCCACTCTCTCGAAACTCCAATCCGAATATTCCGGATTCGTGAACACGACGTCCCGGGCCCGGCCCGCTTCGTTCATCGCCCGGTATGTCCGTGCCGCTCAATCGCCGGTCGTCGACGGCAGGCTGCCGCCCGAGAAACAGCTGGAGCGCCTGAAGGCGAACGGTCTCGACCACGTTGATTTTTCGGACGAGGGTCTCATCAGGTCCGATGTCTTCACCTCCAAATCGATCGAGTACCTGATGTACTACCGCAACCCCCAGCTCCCGAAGGAACTCCTGGAAAAGGAATTCATGACGGCGGTGGACAGCATCCTCGTCAGGGCGCGCGTCAACCAGGCGGTCTATCAGCACGTCACGCAATACCTCATCGAAGGATTCAGAAATTTCGGGTTCGAGAAGTGCATCGACTACATCCTCGCGAATTACGTCATCAAGGACGACCTCTGCCTCGACGAGGGCTCCGGGAGCGCCGTCGCGAAGATGGTGGACCAGAAGAAGCTGTTTACCCCCGGCGCTGTTCTCCCGGATATCCTCCTCCCAGACTCCTCCGGGAATGTGATCGACCTGAAACGACTGCCGGCGAAGCGGTTTCTGGTCGTTTTCTATTCGGGAGCGTGCCGGCACTGCCGGACGCTCATCCCCAAACTGAAGGAGGCCTACGACGGCCGAACATCGAAGGAGACGGAAGTGCTCGGCGTCTCCCTCGACACGGACCGCGACGGCTGGCTCGGGCTCGTGAGACAGGAGCGGTTGGGCTGGCTGTCGGTCTCCGATCTCCTCGGATGGATCAGCCCGGTCTCCCGGAACTATCACATCTACGCCACGCCGACGATGGTGGTGGTCGACAATGAGATGAGAATGATCGCCGCGCCGGCGACGGTGGAAGAGGCGCGGAAGTGGTTCTGAAGCAGATCGCAGGAGAGGATCCAACACCGGGACCACCGGGCTGAAACCTGCCGCTCCGCGGCCCCCGGCACCCCGTGGCCTGACCCGGGCGCGGACCCGTGACCGCGCGTTTCCATCCGGTTTTCCATTCTAGTCTATCTTTCCTATATTCCCCCCGGCATATCGTCTCCCCTACAACCTTCGGAAGGTCACAGCCCATGTCACACTTCGCACCAACGGCGAGAATCCTCGTCCTTGCGCTGGCCCTGCTCCTGCCGGCAACGGCCCTCTATGCGCAATCCGAGTCTGCTTTCACATACGATACCTCTCTCTATAACAAGATGGAGTGGCGCGAGATCGGCCCGTTCCGCGGCGGCCGGTCGATCGCCGTGGCCGGCCATACCGCCCAACCGAACACATTCTACTTCGGCGCGACGGGAGGGGGCGTCTGGAAAACGGACGACGGGGGGAATACCTGGATCAATATCACGGACGGATTTCTGAAGGTCGGCATCGTCGGCGCGCTCGACGTCGCGCCGTCGGACCCGAATGTGATCTACGCCGGGACGGGCGAGGCCTGCATCCGCGGCAACACGCAGCCGGGGGAGGGGATCTACAAGTCGCTCGACGCCGGGAAGACCTGGACGTTCGCCGGCCTGAAAGAAGCGCAGACCATCAGCAAGGTCCGCGTCCATCCAAAGGACGAGAACATCGTATTCGTCGCGGCCTTCGGGCACGTCTTTGGCAGCAATAAAGACCGGGGCGTCTACCGGTCGAAGGACGGAGGCAAATCCTGGCAGAAGATCTTATATAAGGACGATAAAACCGGGGCGGTAGACCTTGTGTTCGACCCGAACAACCACCGGATCCTCTACGCGGCGATGTGGGAGGCGTACCGCAACCCCTGGAGCATGTCGAGCGGCGGCGCGGGGAGCGGCCTCTGGAAATCGACCGACGGCGGCGACACCTGGAAGGACATCACGAAAAATGAAGGGATGCCGAAGGGACCGATCGGCAAGATCGGCGTCACGGCGTCTGCGGCAAAACCAGGACGCCTCTGGGCCAGCGTCGAGGCGGAGGAGGGGGGGCTCTTCCGGTCCGACGACGCTGGGAAAACCTGGACGCTCGTGAACGACGACCGGAGGATCCGTCAGAGGGCGTGGTATTACTCGCACGTCTACGCCGACCCGAAGGACGCCGACCTGGTCTACATCCTGAACGTGAGTTTTTATAAATCGCCGGACGGCGGCAAGACGCTCAACGGCGTGTCGGTCGAGCACGGCGACAACCACGACCTCTGGATCGACCCGAACAACCCGATGCGGATGATCTCCGGAAACGACGGGGGCGCCTCGGTTTCCTATAATGGCGGCGAGACGTGGACCGAGGAGGACATCGCCACGGCGCAGTTCTACCACGTCACGCTCGACAACGAGTTCCCCTACAACGTCTACGGCGCCCAGCAGGACAACAGCACCGTGCGCATCGCGAGCAGGACATCCGGGTTCGGCATCGATCGCACGGACTGGTTCCCGGTGGCCGGCGGGGAGAGCGGATACATCGCGGTGAACCCCCTCGACGCCGACATCACCTACGGCGGCAGCTACGACGGATACCTCACGAGGTACGACCGCAAATCCGAGCAGGAGCAGGACATCTCCCCCTGGCCCGACAACCCGATGGGGGGCGGGGCGGTGGACGCGAAGTACCGCTTCCAGTGGACCTATCCGATTATTGTGTCGCACTTCGACCCGAGGGTGATCTACGCGACCGCGAACGTGGCCTTCAGGACCACCGATGAGGGGATGAGCTGGCAGGTCATCAGCCCCGACCTCACGCGGAACGACAAGGGGAAGATGGCCTCATCGGGCGGTCCCATCACGAAGGACAATACCAGCGTCGAGTATTACGGCACGATCTTCACCTTCGCCGAGTCGCCCGTGAAGAAGGGCGTGCTCTGGTCCGGTTCCGACGACGGGGTCGTGCAGGTGTCGAAGGACGACGGCGCCACCTGGACGAAAGCGACGCCTTCCGGTCTCCCCGAATGGACGATGATGAGCATCATCGATCCATCGCCCCACGACGCGGGAACGGCGTACCTTGCCGCGAACCGATACAAACTGAACGATTTCAAGCCGTACATCTTCCGCACCACCGACTTCGGCAAATCGTGGTCGAAGATCGTGAGAGGAATCCCCGGAGGGGAGTTCGTGCACGTCGTGCGCGAGGACCCGAACAGGAAGGGTCTCCTGTATGCGGGCACGGAGCGGGGCGCCTGCGTCTCGTTCAACTCAGGGGAAAACTGGCAACCGCTCCGGATGAACCTCCCGGTCACGCCGATCCACGACATGGCGGTGCAGAAACGCGAGAAAGACCTCGTGGTGGCGACGCACGGCCGGTCGTTCTGGATCCTTGACGACCTTACCCCGCTGTATCAGATCACCGACCGGGTCGCGAAATCGGACATTTTTCTTTTCAGGCCGAGGGAAACCTATCGAACCGGGGGATTCTCCTTCAGCGCGCCGGGCTTGACGGTGGGGAAGAACCCGCCCTCCGGAGCGGTCGTCTATTATTATTTCAAGACGCCTCCGGCCCCGAAAGACAGCATGAAACTGGAATTTTATGACGCGAACGGGAAACTGATCAAATCGTTCGAGGGGAAAAGCGGGAAGGACCAGCCGGCGGGCGGCGGTCCCGGCGGCGGTCCCGGCGGCGGCGGCGGGATGGGAGGCGGACGCGGCAACAGGGACCCCAAGGCCCCGGCCGATTCCGGGATGAACAGGTTCGTCTGGAACCTCCGGTACCCCGACGCCACGGACGTTCCCGGCGCAATCATGTGGGGCGGCACAACGCGTGGTCCCGGAGCGGTCCCGGGGACCTACGAGGTACGGCTGAGGGTGGGAGGAAAGACCTGGTCGGAGAAGTTCGAGTACCTCAAGGAGCCGCGGGTGAAGACGTCGCAGGCCGACTTCCAGGAACAGTTCGACTTTCTGATCACTATCCGCGACCGCGTCTCCGACGCACACGAAGCCGTCCTCGCCATCCGGGAGATCAGGAGCCAGACCGACGACCTGGTGAAACGGCTCGAGAAGCACGCGTCGAAACAGGCGATCGCCGACAGCGCCAAATCGCTGAACGATCGTCTCACAAAGATCGAAGCGGAGATCATCCAGGTGAAGATCAAGGCGGGCCAGGACGCGCTCAATTACCCGATCAAGCTCAATAATAAAATCGCCGGGCTGACCGGGGTGGTCAGCAGCGCCGACGCAAGGCCGACGAAGCAGTCGCGCGACGTGTTCGACGAACTGAGCGGCCGGCTCGAAGGCCAGCTCGCGCAGTTCCGAAAAATCCGCGACATCGAGCTCCCGGCGTTCAACGCGCTGGTGAAATCGCTCGAAGTCCCGGCCGTCATCCTCAAACCGGTGGAACGGCCGAAATAATGGAGGCGATCGCGGAGCGGGCCAGCCGGCGGGGTGTACCGGCGGCGGCAGCGCGGCCGGCGCGCCCGTGAAACTTGTGCTCCTGAATCCTGTCCTGACCGCGCCGGAGGACGCCGCGAACATGGAAGCGATCCGGCGGCTTGTGAAGTGGTTCTCGCCCCGGGAAAGTGACCGCACGCCCCCGGCGGGAATCCCGCCGGGACCGCGCTCGCTCGGCCCGGACGATCTGCTGCTCCTTCCGGAGCATTTCATTTTCACCGGCGATCCCCGCGTGTACGACGCCTTCGTGACAGAGATGGCGGCCCTGGCGGGATGTACCGTGGTGGGCGGGTCGCACCACAGGAAAATGAACGGACGGAAGATCAACTACGGCGCCGTTGTCCGGCCGGACGGGACCACAATCGTCGAGTATTCGAAACTCCGGCCCTATTTCAACGAACAGAGCCACGTGGTCCCGGGAGACGCTTTCGGGGAATTCAAGAT
>DATDQD010000110.1:0-11421 GCA_035292425.1 Bacteroidota bacterium | reverse complement strand
GACAGCACGCAGACGGAGCACGGATTCGTTTCGCTGTTCCCGGCGCCGGACGGATCACTCGGCACTGTCTGGTTGGACGGACGGGAGATGGCCGGAAGCGATGGCGAAGCGGGCGGCGATCACAGCGGCGAACATCCACCCGGGAGCATGACGCTGCGGTATGCCTCGATCGACCGGTCGGGCGGTCTGGCGGGGGAAGCTGTCCTCGATGACAGGGTCTGCGAATGCTGCCAGACTTCGGCGGCGTTAACATCAGACGGCCCGATCGTGGTCTACCGGGACCGCCTCGACACCGAGGTCCGCGACATCTCCATCGTCCGATGGATGAAGGGGGCCTGGACCCGTCCGCAAACCGTATGGTATGATGGCTGGAAGATCGACGGGTGCCCCGTGAACGGGCCGGCGATCGACGCACGGGACCGGGCGGTAGCGGTCGCGTGGTTCACCGCTGCGGGGGACACGCCGAAGGTGAATCTCGCGTTCTCCCATGACGCCGGCGCGACCTTCGGCAAACCGATCCGCGTCGATGACGGGGCCCCCTCCGGCAGGGTCGATGTCGCCCTTCTCGATGACGGGAGCGCCATGGTCAGCTGGTTGGAACGGGTCGCCGGAAGCGGTGAAGTCCGCGCCCGCAGGATCGGCGCCGACGGCCTCAGCGGTCCGGCTCTCACGGTCGCCCCCTCGGGGACGGCCCGTTCGAGCGGATTTCCCAGGATGACGCGAAGCGGCAGGAACCTGGTGTTTGCCTGGGTCGGCGCGGGGGTCCTGACCGGCACCCTGTCCCTCCCCTGATTCACCCGTAACACTTCCCCCCCTCCGCGATAGCATCCGCCGGGAGGCCCGTTTCGGGCATCCCGCAACATTTCCCCCCGGGGGACGTAACTCCACCTGTGGAATGTCTCCCTTCGAATCAGATTCTTTCCGGATCGTCAATTCAACGGGGTTTCGGCATGAAAAAGAAAATCTTCATCATCGCGCTCGTGATCGTCGTCCTCGTCGTCACGGGGCTCCTGGTTTTCGGGGGTTCGAAAGACTCAGCCGAGGGGACGTTGACGAAGGTCAAGGTTAAACGCGGCAACATCATCGAGAAGGCCCTGGCGGTCGGCACGATCGAACCGGAAAACGAAATTTCGGTGAAATCGAAGGTCTCGGGGGTGGTGAAGCGCATTTTCGCCGACGCGGGCACGTACGTGAAGGCCGGACAGCCGCTCCTCGAGGTGAGGCCCGACCCGACGCCCCTGGAACTGGCCGACGCGAAACGGCAGGTTCAGCTGGCGCAGGTTGAGGTCGACAACCTGAGGAAGGACATGGTCCGCCAGCAGTCCATGAACGACAAGCAGCTGATTTCCGCCAAAGAATTTGAAGATGTCCAGCGGAAGAACCAGGAGGCGGACCTGCGCCTACAGATCGCGATGGAGAAACTGGCCCTGCTCGAGAGCGGGAAGGTCACCATCGACAACACCGAAATCGAATCAATCATCAAGGCGCCGATCGACGGCTTCGTGCTGAACAAGACCGTCGAGGTCGGGGACCCCGTCACGCCGCTCACGTCGTTCCAGGAAGGAACGGTCCTGATGAAGATGGCGAACATGGAGCGGCTTCTTTTCAAAGGCACGGTGGACGAGATCGACGTCGGCAAGCTGAAAGAGGGAATGCCGGTCGAAATCAAGGTCGGGGCGCTCCCCAACGACACCGTGAAGGGGATCGTCAGGAAAATATCGCTGAAGGCGGAGAAGCGGGAGAACGCGACGATCTTCCCGATCGAAATCCTGATCCCCAGGGCGGCCAACACGACGCTGCGCGCGGGGTATTCGGCGAACGCGAACATCATCATCCAGCGGAAGGACAGCGTGCTGACCCTCCCGGAGCGGACCGTGACGTTCAGGAACGATTCCGCCTTCGTGATGGTGCCGACGGGTCCGGAGCAGGAAGAGGAGAAACTCATCAGGACGGGCCTGAGCGACGCGATCAACGTCGAAATCGTCTCGGGGCTCGCGGAGGGGGACGAGGTGAAGGAAAAACCGGTGAAGAAAATCGAGTAACCGGCGATGAACACCCTCAGGACCACCTTTTCCGAGTTCGTCCGGGACCTGCGCGAGCAGAAACTCAGGACGTTTCTCACGGTCTTCGGGATCGTGTGGGGGACGGTGGCCATCGTCGTCCTGCTCGCCTTCGGGATGGGATTCAAACGGCAACTGGCGATCAACATGCACGGGATCGGCGAGAGCATCGCGATCATGTTCCCCGGCGCCACGACGAAGGCGTTCGGCGGCTTCGGCATCGGGCGCCCGATCCGCCTCACGGAGGAGGACGCGGCGCTGCTCGCGTCGGAAGTGAAGGAGATCCGGAGGATCAGCCCGGAGTACAGCTCGCGCGAGACCCCGGTGCGCCTGGGGGAGAACATCGTGAATTCCCTGGTCGCGGGGGTCTATCCTGTTTACGGCGAGATGCGGAACATCATCCCGGGGCCGGAGGGACGGTTCATCAACGATCCCGACATGGCGAAACGACGGCGGGTGGTGGTCCTGGGCGACGCCGTCAAGGAGATGCTCTTCGGCGAGAGCGAGGCGATCGGAAAGGTGATCATGATCGGGGAGGTACCCTTCACCGTCGTCGGCGTGATGCTCAAGAAAACCCAGAACTCTTCCTACAACCGCCGCGACAAGGACCGCGTCTTCATCCCGGCGAGCACGTTCGGATCGATCTACGGAGCCCGTTACGTCAACAACATCATCTACCAGCCCCGCGATCCGACAAATTCCGAGGCGGTGAACGAAAAGGTGCGGGAGGTGCTCGCGAAACGCTACACCTTCGACGCCGCCGACAAGGATGCGATCTGGATCTGGGACACCGCGGAATTCGACAAATTTTTCTTTTATTTCTTCCTCGCGTTTAATATTTTTCTCGGCCTGATCGGGAGCTTCACGCTCGCGGTCGGCGGGATCGGCGTCGCCAACATCATGTACATCGTCGTCCAGGAGCGCGTCCGGGAGATCGGCATCAAGCGGGCGGTGGGGGCGAAGCGCTCGAACATCCTGTTCCAGTTTTTCCTCGAGACGATCTTCATCGTCGGCCTCGGCTCGTCGGTCGGGTTCGCCATCGCCGTGGGGATCACCGAGGCGCTCGCGTACATCCCCATCAGGGAATTCGTCGGCACGCCCGAGATCTCCATCGAGGTGGCCGCGGCGACCATGGCGCTCCTCTCCGGGATCGGCCTGACCGCGGGGCTCCTGCCCGCGAAACGCGCCGCGAACCTCGACGTCGTCGAATGCCTGAGGGCCTGACATGTGGCGTGAACTGATCGCCGACTTCCTCCAGGACCTCCGGACGCAGCGCACGCGTTCGTTCCTGACGATCCTCGCCATCACCTGGGGCACGATCGCGGTGGTGCTGCTCCTGTCGTTCGGCAAGGGGCTGGGGACGCAGATGGAGATGGGACTCCTGAACGCGGGCAACCAGATTCTGATACTGTACGGCGGCGAAACCGGGATGCAGTTCGAGGGGATGCCGAAGGGGAGGCGGATCGCTCTGATCGAGGAGGACGCGGTGATGCTGAAGACCGCGATCCCCGCGATCGACATGGTGAGCCCGCAGTACCGGAAGACCGTCCAGCTCACGGTCGGGAGGATATCAAGCAACACCGAGTGCGAAGGCGTGAATCCTTACTTCGAGGAGATGCGGCGGATGTTTCCGACGGCCGGGGGTCGGTTCCTGAACGAGATCGATGTCGCCCGCCAGCGCCGTGTGATCGTGCTCGGGTCGAAGATCGCGAAGGACCTTTTCGGGGAGGAAGAGCCGGTCGGGAAGACGGCCACGGTTGACAACATTCCCTTCGTCGTCGTGGGGGTCATGCAGGCGAAAATCCAGACGAGCATGAACAACGGTCCCGACGATGAAAGGGCGGTGATCCCCTATTCGACGTTCAGGACCATTTACGGGAACACGCACGTGAACTCCATCGTCGTCCGTCCCCTGGACCCGAACGCCCAGGAACAGCTCACGAAGGAAATCTACAGGGTGCTCGGACGGAAATACCATTTCGATGCGGCCGACGAACGCGCCATCTTCATCTGGGACTTCATCGAGAACGCGAAGATCAACCACCAGGTCAGCCTCGGCGTGTCGATCTTCCTCTTCTCCGTGGGCTTCCTCACGCTCCTCATCGCGGGGGTGGGCGTGGCGAACGTGATGTACGCCATCGTCAAGGAGCGGACGCGTGAAATCGGGATCCGGATCGCGGTGGGGGCGAAACGGAACCATATCCTGGCGCAGTTCATCTTCCAGGCGCTCCTCATCGCCTTCATCGGGGGGTCGATCGGGCTCCTCTTTTCCTGGGGCGTCGTTTCGGCGGTGAAACTCATCCCGTCGGACGACGGCGCGATGCAGTTCCTCGGCAAGCCGGTCCTCTCCCCGCTGATCATGGCCATGACCGCCGGCATCCTCGCCGGCATCGGCCTGCTCGCCGGGTTCTTCCCCGCGCGGAAGGCGGCGAGCGTCGACCCCGTGGAGTCGCTCAGATACGAGTGAGCGCCGGGGTCGCACCGGACGGACGGATACCAGACACCGAAAGGAGATTGGAACCATGAAACTCTTGACCGGCTTTATCGGCTGGTGCATTCTTTTCGCCCTCTGCTGGCCGCTGGCCCTGCTGGCGCTCATCGTCTACCCCGTTGTATGGCTCCTCCTGCTTCCGTTCCGACTGGTCGGCATTACGGTCGATGCGGTGTTCACCCTCCTTCGGGTGATCCTGTTTCTCCCGGCACGATTGCTCGGGTGGAGAAAGGCCTGATACGGATGATGATAAGGAAGTCGACGCGATGCTCATCGGCTGGATCAGGCAGGCATACGACGCGGCGGGCTGACGTCCCAACAGTACGGGACCCGGGGCAGGGACTGACGTCGGGCGTTGGCAAATTCTCCCGGAAATCGTTAAATTTACCTCCGATGAGCATTACCCGCGCCGACGTTCAATTATTGAGGAAATATTCCGTCGCCGGGCCGCGCTACACCAGTTATCCGAGCGCGCCGGTCTTCTCGGAAAATTTCCGTTCCGAGGATTATGTGGCCGAAATCGTGGACACGAACCCCCCCGGCCGGGAAGCTCCGATCTCCGTCTACGTCCACCTCCCGTACTGCGACACGCTCTGCTACTTCTGCGGCTGCACGATGAAGATCACGCACGACATGTCGCAGATCACCGCCTACAACCAGTACCTCAAAAAGGAAATCGCGAGGATCGCGCCGCTTATTTCACCATCGCGAAAAGTGGCGCAGCTCCACTGGGGCGGAGGGACCCCCTCGTACCTGACCGCGGAAGACATCCGCGACCTGGGGGATTTTCTCAGGTCGATGTTCACCTACGCCGCCGACATCGAGGCCGGGGTGGAAATCGATCCGCGCGGCCTCACGAAAGACCGGATGGAGGCGTTCCGGGAGTCGGGTTTCAACCGGGTGAGCATGGGCGTGCAGGACTTCAACCCCGACGTCCAGAGGGCGGTCAACCGCATCCAGTCGGAGGAGATCACCAGGGATGCGGTGGAATGGAGCCGCGGGCTGGGGTTCCAGAGCATCAATATCGACCTCATCTACGGCCTTCCGTACCAGACCGTCGACCAGTTCGCGGGAACGGTCGACAGGGTGATAGCACTCTCCCCCGACCGGCTCGCGGTGTTCAACTACGCCCACGTTCCATGGCTCAAACCCCACCAGAAGGTCCTCGACGACATGTCCCTGCCGTCCCCGGAAGAGAAACTCGAAATCTTCGGGATGACGCTCGAAAAGCTGACCGGCGCGGGATACGTGAACGTCGGGATGGACCATTTCGCCAGGCCGGACGACGAGCTCGCCGTCGCGCGGCGCAACGGGACGCTCTACCGGAACTTCCAGGGGTACTCGACCAAGTCCGGCTGCGACCTCTACGCCTTCGGCATGTCCGCGATCAGCTTCCTGGGGGATGTGTATCACCAGAATCTGAAATCGGTCGGGGATTATTTCGGACGGCTCGACGAGGGGAAACTCCCCACCCACGCCGGTTACCGCATGACGCGGGACGACGTGATCCGGCGCGAGGTCATCATGAAGATCATGTGCGACAACGAGGTGATGAAGGCCGGGGTCGAGGAGAAATTCGGCATCTCCTTCGACGCCCACTTCGCGGACGAGCTGGCGAAGCTGGAGCAATTCACCGCGGACGGTCTCCTCGAGCTGAAACAGGACAGGATCGTCATTTCCCCGACGGGCAGGCTCATCGTGAGGAACATCGCGATGTGTTTCGACCCCTACCTGGAGTCGATGCGGAAGGACAAGCCGGTTTTCTCGAAAACCGTCTGAACCCGGTGACCCGCTACCGGCGCCTCCAGATCATCTGCTCCCTCAGGACCCCCCTGATCCCGGTCAGCTCCTCGATCTTCGCAATCCCGGACACGGCATCCTCAAACCGATCGTACCGCCCCACCCAGACCAGGTGGAGGAGGTGCTTCCCGTCGAGAAGGTTGTCGTAGATGATCGCGCTGAAGCCCTTCGATTTCATGAGATCGACCAGTTTCACCGCATTCTCGTGGACCGAGAACGCTCCCACCTGGATCGCGTAGACAGCGACGACCCTGTGGGTGGTGTCGGATTGCTTCCCTGCCGCTTCCCCGGTCGCGACCTTCTGAAGATAGCCGGCCGCAAGGTATGGGGTCGCGGGATGATCAACCCGACCCCCTATGTTTTGTGCGTCTGAGGGAGCAGGGCCGATCCAGGAAATGATGTACGAAACAACCAAAATATGGCGAAAGCAGTTCATTCCAACCACCTCCTTTGCGCTAATCCGCCGACAAATGTACCTCGAATCGTTCTTAATGTCAACCGGTACTGGGGGAAGGTCTTGATTTTTAAAGGAAAAAACGATATCCTATCCCGGAAGGTATTGAAAAACATACGCTTAATCGGGTTTTAGCGTTCATCCGGGGCACGTGAACCCGGAAGAGCTTCGTGAGGAAGAACTAAAATGGCAGAGTCGCGAGAAAACATTCAGGATGAGTTTCGTCAGCACCTGCGGGCGGCGGACAAGTTTCTGGCCGAAGGGAACTTCGCCGAGGCCACGAACGAGCTCGTGAAGGCGAGAAAGATCGATCCGCGCAACCCCTTCATTCAGGCATTCCAGGAGAGAATTTCACACTTCGAGAAAAAAACCCCTCCCGGCGCGGAGGCGATGAAAAAGCCGGAACCCGCGCAGCCCGGCGGTCCGGTGGTCGTGACGAAGGCGAAGCCCCCGGTGGCCGCCGGCCCGCCGCAGACCGCGGAGCCGGGGCTCCCTCCCGAAGTCGAGGAGGAATACAAGCGTAAATATACGGAGGAACTGAGGAAAGCCGAGGAGCGGGCGGAGAAGCTGCTCGCGGAAGAGAAAGAGAAGCTCGAGAAGAATTTCCTGAAGCAGAGACTTGAAAATGAAAGAGAATTCGAGAAGATCAAACTCCAGCACGAGAAGGACTACCAGGATCGCCTGGCGACCGAGATCCGAAAAACGGAGATCAGGCTCGAGGGGGAATACCAGTCGGAACTCGCCCGCCTGGAAGGCGACCTGAGGACGAAACTCCACCAGCAGTTCCAGGCCGACATGGTGGAGGAAAAGGAGCGGCTGAAAAACGAACTGCGCGGCCTCGCCGACAAGGAACGTCATTCGGCTGTGGAGATGGAACAGGGGTTGAGGACGGATTTCGAGAACCGGCTCGCGCAGGAACTGAAAAAGAACGAATCGGATCTCCGGATGCAGCTCCAGGAACAGCACCGGCGCGAGGAGGAAAAGCTGAAGATCGAACTCACGGCGGAGTTCGAGGACCGCATGAATTACGAGCGCGGAAAGCAAAAGGAAGAGTACGATCAGCAGAAGAAAAAGGGCGAGGATCTCCACAAGATCGAGATCTCGAAGTCGCGCCACGCGCAGGAGGAACTGGAGAAAAAAATACGCGACGAGTTCAACCGGAAGCTGCTGGAGTCGGTGCGGAAGGCGGAGGGCGCGTACGAGGAACAGGCCGCGCAACGCATGAAGGAGGCGCAGGAAACACTCCGGTCGAAAATGGAGGAGGGATTCCGCCAGGAGCTGGAAGGGGAGCGGCGCACCCTGAAGGAGGAGTACGAAAAACTCAAGGCCTCCCTCGAGGAATCCTCGCACGTGGAAACTTCGCGCATTAAAGAACAGGCCGAATCCCGCCTCAAGGATCAGATCGCCGGGGCACAAAAGCAGCTCGAAGAAGAGTTCGAGCGGCGCTCCACGGCCCTCCGGAACGAGCTCGAATCGAAGTACCAGTCCGGGTACGAAACGAGGCTCCAGGAAGAGCGGGAGAAAATCAGGAAGGAGGCCGATCAGAAGATCGCGGCCGAGAAGACCCGCCTTGGCGCCGATTATGAGTCGAAGATGCTCGAGCAGAGTGAAAAGCTCAAGTCCGTCCGGAAGGACCTGCGGGCGCAGATGGAAGCGGAACTGCTGAAGAGGATGGAATCGCTCGCCGCGGACTACGAAACAAAACTCGACCTCCTGGGAGTGAGGCTCCCGGAAACAAAGGCGGAGCAGATCAACTATTACCGGGATGCGATGCTGGCCCGTTTCGCGAAGGGGAGCCTGGACGTGGAGGACGCGAAGAAGCTTCTCCAGCTCAAGGAGCTGCTCGGGCTTTCTTTCGACGAACACCTGACGATCGAGGCGGAGGTCCGCCTGAAGACCTACTCCGACCGGATACGGCAGTTGATCGTTTCGGGTTCGCTCGATCCCGCCGACGAAAAGACCCTCGGCAAGCTCAAGGAAAAATACGGCGTCACCGAGGAGGAGTCAAAGGCGCTCGAACACCACCTCCTGGCGAGCTTCGGGAAGCTGCGGATGAAGGGGAGGATCCTGGTCGCGGACGACGACAAGCTCCTCCTGCGAACCATCGAGGACATCCTGACCGACTCCGGGTACGCCGTCGTCACCGCCGAGGACATCGACGCCGCGATCGAGCACCTGCGGTCCACGCCGTTCGACCTGATCCTGAGCGACATCAAGTTCTCCGACAACGAGTTCGAGGGCTTCGCCTTCTTCAAGAAGGTCCAGGCCATCCAGCCGTACGCAAGCATCCCGTTCATCTTCATGAGCGCCCTCTCGGACGGGGTGATCGTGCGGTCCGGCGTCCAGCTCGGGGTCGACGACTATCTCACCAAGCCGGTCGAGCCGGAACTCCTCATCGCGGTCATCGAGGGGAAGCTGAAGCGCTACCGGGCGATGAAGTTCCAGTGACGCGGCCGGGGGAACTTGTTTCTTCCCCGCGGATTCGCTACCATAACGGAGGATTCGCGGGCGTCCCCCGCCCGGAAATCCCCCGTACCATCCCTTCATCCACGCGCGTATCCCTCATGAAATATTCGTCTCTCGCATTGCTCGTTGCGGCGGCATTCTCCGTCTCGGCAGCCCAGACCCCGGTGCGGAAAAACGTTTCCGAAAAGCGGGTCACCACCCTCGATACCCTCACCTCGATCCGCGAATCGGTCGTGGAACATCCCGATTCGAGGGGCGTCTCATACGTCGTCAAGACCTCGAACGAAACCATGGCGGTGATTCTGGGGGACAAAATCCAGAAGGACTACGATGCGATCGGAATGCCCGGCGTGACCTATGCCCCCGGCGGGGCCCGCTGGGCCTACATGGCGAAGACGGGAAGCAAGTCCCTGATGGTGGTGGACGGCGTCGAGTCGAAAAAGTATGACGGCATCGGGACAGACCCCGTGTTCAGCCCGGACGGCAGGAGGGTCGCCTACGTCGCGAGGATGGGCGTAGAGCAGAAGATGGTCGCCGACGGCCGCGAGGGGAAGTCCTATGACGGCATCGGCGCGATCGGCCCCCTCTTCAGCGCCGACGGGAAGCATCTCGCCTACATCGCGGTCGACAGCCAGCGGAGCGCGCTCGTGCTCGACGGCCGCGAGGGGAAATGGTACGATGCCATCGTGATGGGCTCCGTCGTCCTGAGCCGCAACGGACGACGGACGGTGTACGCCGCCGTGGAGTCCGATTCTCTCCTGCTCGTGGTCGACGGAAAACCCCGGAGGAACGTCAGGGTGTCGGAAGCGATCAGGCCGCAGTTCAGTCCCGACGGCGCGCGGCTCGCCGTCGCGGCCTACGAGGGCGCCATGGAGTACGCGTTCGTCGACGGGAAGGGCGGGCCCCGTTACGACAGGGTCTCGGACAGGACGATGGCGTTCAGCGCGAACTCCAAACGGTTTGCCTACCTGGCGAAGAAGGGTTCGAAGTGGTGCATGGTAATCGACGGCAGGGAGGGAAAGTTCTTCGACGAAATCGGGGCGGAAACGTTTTCATTCAGTCCCGACGGGATCCATTACGCCTACGTGGCGATCGTCGCCGGGAAAAGACTCGTCGTCCGCGACGGAGTGGAGGGAAAACCGTACGACGCGATCCCGGTCGGGAACCCCGTGTTCAGCCCCGATTCCCGGAGTCTCTGCTATGCCGCGAAAGCGGACGGCCAGTGGCGCCTGGCGCTCGACGGAAAGGAATCTCCTTCGTACCCGTCGATCGAACCGGCGACGATCACCTTCGCGCCGGGGAAGAACCGGCGTGTCGCGTGCGTGGTTTCAACGGGGACGGGATCGGCGGTGCTTGTGGACGGGACGCTCGGTCCTGTGTACGACGCGGTCCTCACGAGGAAGGGGGGCAGGCTGGTCTTCGATTCCCCCGCCGCGCTCCGATACCTCGCCGCGCGGGGACAGGACGTCCTGCAGATCTCCGAGAAACTTCCCCCCTAGGGCCCCGGGCCCCTCATTCGGAAAGCCGTTTCCGGACCTCGATCCGCATGATGGCGAATTCCTCCGAGGCCGAAAGGTCGAACTCGGCCCTCGCGGAATACTCGAGCCGCCTGCGGACCGTCACCTGGAGCTCGTCGGGGGAGGGGAGCGGCGGCGCCATCACGAACTGATACCCGAATTTGGTCCTGTAGAATTCCAGGTCCTCCCGGAGAGAGGGCGGCAGGTCCTCATGACCGATGACGGCGCGGTTGCGCAGCGCTTCCCGCCGGTCGTCGTCGGTCAGGTACTGCCAGAGAACGTCGGCGGCGTTGAAGACGACCTGGATGTTCCAGTACGGCCTGCACGCAGCCATGCTCTCAGCCCACCGCGATGATCCGCAGCAGGTGAAGAAAAAATCCCTCGCCCCGACGGGCAAAAACCTGTTGAGTTCGTTCAGTGTCGGCACGGGAGTGAGGGGGTCGGCTGAGGATCAGGCGAGGAGTCGCTCGAGATCGGTTTGGTCGCGGGCGTTAACGAACTCCGGATTCTTTCGCAGCGGGTCCCTGACCGCGGCCGGATCCGGGGATTTTACGGCTGCGATGATCTGGTGAAGAGGGTCCATAATGCGCCGATAGTGTATCGAACTCCGGCGTGAAAAACAAATTCCCGCGT
>DATDQD010000109.1:0-3947 GCA_035292425.1 Bacteroidota bacterium | reverse complement strand
GTTCGTAGTCGTCCTTGGAGGAGTAGAGGGGTTTGACCGTTGTCGCCCATTCTTTGAGGGCGATATTCTTCTCTGGCGGTACAAGGAAAGACGAAATTTTCATGACTCAGGTTCCGTCATTCATCGGGGACAACCGCTGCCCGCAATATATGCAACGTCCTCATGGACGCGGGTACCGCTGTTCGTCGCGGATTGCCCGTTCAACGCAGCAGCAGAAGTTTCCTGATCTGTCCCAGCTCGCCTGCCGTGATGCGGTACATGTACACGCCGCTCGCCAGCCTGGTCGGAGCAAACTCCACTTTGTAGCTTCCGGGAGACTGGTTCTCGTTGACAAGATTCTGGACCTCACGCCCCAACAGGTCGAACACCGACAGGGTCACATGGCCCGACGCCGGCAGGTCGTAGGCAATGATGGTCGCCGGATTGAACGGGTTGGGGTAGTTCTGTTCCAGGATGAACCCGGCTGGAATCCCTGAGGACGGGTCCCGTTCCTCCCCGACTCCCACGATGAGGCCCCCGGTCGTTCTAAGGATCGCGCCGCCGCTCCCCACCATGGTGCCCGTGCTATCATTGCTGAAGAACACGCTATTGAGGGCTTCAGAAGTATAGGACGGCTGCGCAAACCATGTCGCCCCTCCGTCGGTGGTGGAGTATAATCTTGCCGTTCCAACCGCGAACCCAAGATTGCCGTCGAGGAAGAAGATGTCATTGAAACCGCCGGAGACGGCAACGTTCCAGGTCGTTCCTGCGTCTGTGGTGCGCCGGAGTCCATTGTTGGAGGCAACCAGGCCCACGCTATCACTGCTGAAATACACGTCGTTCAACGTCGACGTCGTCCCGCTCGGAAAGGATGACCACGTTGAGCCACCGTCCGTACTGCGCAGCATCGTCCCGGCGCTTCCGACCGCCGTGACGGTGTTGGCGTCGGTATGGCGCACGCCGAACAGGAAACTCGATGTGCCGCTTGTTTCCGCCATCCAGGTGAACCCGGCGTCGGTCGTTCGAAGTACCTCTCCGCTGCCGCCAACGATTATTCCGTTACCGGGATCCGAAAACGAGATCGAAAACAGTGTGTTGGATGTTCCGGTCGGGACCACATCCCAGCTTGTGCCTCCATCGGTGGTGCGAAGCAGGGTGCCCGACAATCCGGAAGCAAATCCCACCGTGTCGACATACACGACATCGAACAGGGGCTCCGGCGTCACAACCGGCCCGGAACTCCAGAGCGCGCCGCCGTCGGTCGTCCGGAGCATGGTGCCTCCTAATCCCACGATCGTGCCGTTGCCGCCCGGAGTGATGAATACACTGTTGAGTGTGTTTTCCGTGAGCGAGTTCAGCTGATTCGTCCACGTCACCACGCCGTCGGTGGTTTTCAGCATGATACCACCCGCTCCAACGACGGTCCCGACGGCCGGACCGGTAAATGAGAAATCCCCATAAATGGCCTGAAGGGTTCCGCTCGTTTGCGGACTCCATGTGGTCCCGCCGTTCATCGTCCGGAGAATCGTGCCATTGGCTCCGGCCGCGACCCCCGTATCGGCGTGAAGCATCTGGACGGTGTACAGGTCGTACGATACCCCGCTCGTCTGCGGATTCCACGTTCCGCCGCCGTCGGTCGTTCGCAGAATGGCGCCGCCGGAACCGACCACCGCGCCATTGTCGCTATCGCTGAAGTCGACGCCGTAGAGCAGGGTATCGGCACCAAAGGCCTGGGGAATCCATGTGGCGCCGCTGTCAGTCGTCCGGATAATCACGGACTGAAAGGACGCGGCAAAATCATAACCCACCGCAAACCCGGTCGCCGCGTCGGTAAAGAAGACGTCCCACAGATTGTAGGTCGTGGTCGTGGTCTGCGGGTCCCACGTCGCCCCGCCGTCCGTCGTGTGACGGATGACGCCTCCATTCCCGACGATGGTTCCCGTATTCACATCGGTGAACCAGACGGCATTGAGAACGACGCCGGTGCCGCCCGATTGACTCGCCCATGTGACCCCGCCGTCGGTTGTCCGGAGAATTTTCCCGCTGAATCCGACGGCTGTCCCGTTATTGATGTCAGTGAAAAACAGATCGTTCAAAATACTCGTGAATCCGTCGACATAGGTCTGCACCGACCAGGTGCCCCCCGCGTCGGTGGTTTTCATGAACGTTCCCACTCCGCCGACGGCGACGGCGGTATTGACATCGAACATCTGAATCCCGTTGAGTCGGTTTCCCTGCGGCAGGGGATTCTGCCAGACCCAGGGCTGTTGGGCGAAGGCGGTCGAACCAAATAACCACGTCGATATGACAACCTTTACAATAACACGTGCAGTAAATGTTTTCATAGAGACCTCCTCCTGAAATTGAAAATGGATACCGGGAGAAATATTCGCGCGGGGGATTGGATTATACTCCCGTGTAATCTTGGCGGAAGATATAAAAAGCGGCAGGAGAAAACAACAGCGGCCGGTTCATCGGCCTGGACGGATGGCGGATACCCCCCTCCACCCCCCCCCGGATCTCATGCATCGCAAACCTGGGACGTGTTCCGGACATGTGCCCCTACCTGCACCGCGTCAGCCGGACGAACCGCGGATAATAGAGCTGGCTGTCGTTTGCCACGATCCCGATGTCGGTGCCGTTCGTCGCGTACGTCAGGACCAGGTCGGCGCCGGTCAGCTCCGGGTGGGCCTTCGCGGCGTAGATCATCACATCGGGTTTGTAGTACTCCATCGGCCGGTACACCATCCTGGCCCGCGACCAGGGGCCGGTCAACGACGGCGCGGCCCGCAACATCACGTCCGCCGCGCCGAATCCAGACCCCTGGACGGCGATGAAGCGGCCGGAGGCCTCGTCGAAATGTATTGACATTTCCGGCGCGCCGTTTTCGAAAAGCGGAAAGCGCGCGGACGTGGAGGATTCGGGTATCCAGCCCAGGCGTTCGCCCGCCCACCACTCGGGGGCCATCAACCGGCCCGCCCGGAGATCTTCGGCCTGCCACCGGACCGCATAGAGCGGGTGCGATTTGACGGGGTCTTCTGAACCGAACGCGTACACGTACTCGCCCGCACGCCGGACGGCGGTGAAACCGGGGCTGACGCCGAGCACGTTCGTCGGTGTCTCCAACCGGTGCATCCGCCACTCCGGCGGCTCCGCATCCGGGTTCTCCACCATCCAGGCCGCCCACCCGGCCGATTCGAAGCCGAGTCCGGAATTGGTGTTGACAACAGCGCCGAGGAAGAGCACCAGCCGGTCGTCGACGCGGACCCCGTTCCCGAACCAGTGGCGCACACCCCCCTCGTCCGGGATGATCGCGGCCGGCGCGCCGTCCCTCGTCCGACCCCAATAGAACTTCATTGTCGCCCGGGATGGGTCCGTCCCGGTCTGTATCGCAACGCTGTTGCTCACCATCCGCGCGCCTCTGCGCGTCCCCCTCCCGGACGGATCGATCCACGTATCGCCGAAGAGCCAGAGCACGCGCCCGCCACCGATGTCCACGGTCGATGCGCAATCGGAGCCTAGCCAGTGAGGGTCTCCCCGGAAGAGGCTGTCGGCCTCCCGCCAGGCGGATGCCTCGAAGCAGGGGGGATCGACTGGGCCGATCGCCTTCGCCGTGGTACGCCGGGCGCGGCTCCATTTTCCCCGCTCCGGCAGGGCGCCGGGGTGCTTCAGATGCGGGCCAAGAGCTTCGCGCAATCCTGCTGTCGTTCCGTGGAGGATGAATTCTTCCTTTGATTCGTGATAGGGAAGCCGGAGGACGCCCGATCGCAACGACGCGAGGAGCGAATCAGGGTCGAGGGCTGTCATGGCGACTTCGTCGGTGCCGATATCGAGGACGAGGAACAGATGGCCGTCGACCATGAGTCCCAGGGCCGGGTTCGGCGGTTCCCCCTTCTGTGGTGCGGGTGAGACGTCGAGGACCACCGCTTCGCCTACTCGCCCCAGCCGTCCCTCGAACCTCCCTGTTT
>DATDQD010000108.1:0-4838 GCA_035292425.1 Bacteroidota bacterium | reverse complement strand
CGGGGTCGAACGCCCCGCCGTCCGACCTGGGGGGTAACACCGCGTCGGGCGCCCCGGGTGTCGGGGCCCACGCGAAGCACGTGCTGGGCGGTTCTCTCGCGCCGAAGGTCTGGTGTTACGAATGCCATACCGTGCCCACGTCGGTCTACGCCGCGGGTCACGTGGATTCTGATCTCCCCGCCGAGGTGCCGATGAACGGGCCGATGGCGAGGACCGCCAGCGACGGCATCGATCCCGTTCCCGCCCACGATTTCGGAACGCTGACCTGCGCCAACACCTACTGTCACGGCAACTGGAGGACACGGAAGGCGGATTCCCCCAACCAGTTTGCCTATATGGACAGCGTCATGACCGGGGCCAACGCCTCCCCGATCTGGACCGGCGGGTCCGGTGAAGCTAAATGTGGAACCTGCCACCACACAATTCCGGATCCACCCGCTGCACCGGATAGCCTGATGTATATACCGCAGGGGCATATCCCTCAGCCAAACATCTCGTGCGGAAATTGTCATTTGGGCGTCGTGGACGACGAGGGCAAAATCGCCGACAGGACCCTCCACATCAACGGGAAAATCAACGTTTTCGGGTTGGAGAGACGCTTCTGACAATACCGCATCCATTATCATTTGTGAAATGGGCCTCCGCGGACCATTTTCACACTTGAAAAAAAAACTGATTTTTACCGGTCTCGCCGGCCTGAGAATGCCGCCGTTCTGACGAACGACGGCTTTTTCGTTCCCGCCCCCTCTCCTCCCCGACTGGCACGGGCATTGCATTTTATTTCAGGAGAGACCATGCAGCGCACCCCAAAACATCAGGTCCTGATCCACGACCATTCAGAGCGGCAGGCGAATTCCGCCGACCCCTTCATCGTCCTGGAACGTCAGCACACCGTGACCCTTGGCTCCGTCAGGGAGCTGGACGAGGCCGCGCGCTCCATCCGCGAGAAGGGCTTTACCGCCGGGGCCTTCGATTCGATTTCCAGGGCTGCGTCGTTCCTGGAAGAATTTTTCCGGAAACACGACGCGCTCGAGGAGAAACATCTCTTTCCTGCGGTCGAGAGGTACGACCCCGAACAGGTGAGGGCGTTCCGCGAGGAGCATCGTACCATACGGAACCTCTTTGCGGGGCTCCTGTCCCTGGTCCGGGACATCGAGGGGGGAAGGATCCACGGTTCGTCCGTCGGCGACCTGCTCAGGACCGTGAGGGAGATCGTGACGCTGCTCCGGAGACACATCATCCGCGAGAGCGACATCCTCTATCCCCTGATCAGGAAAAAACTCAGCGCGGCGGAGATCGACTCGATACGCAAAGCAATGCCGGCGGCGGAATTCTGAACGAATTGAACCACCGACGACAACCATCAATTCATACGGAGAGACACGATGTCAGCGCAGAAACTCGAAGACAATGAACCCGGCAAGTACTACGTCACCGACGATTGCAACGGATGCGGCCTCTGCTTCGCGTACGCCCTGCAGAATTTCATGTACACGAGCGATTCCGCCCATTATTACATCATCCAGCAGCCGGCCGATTCGCGGGAGGATGAGGACATCCAGAAAGCGATCTCCGTCTGCCCGATGGACTGCATCAAGGACGACGGCGCTCTCTACAACACGGCGGGTTGACCGTTCCCGATGAGCGGATCCGCGGGCGCATCCGCTGACCGGCGGGTTCTCGTTGTCAACCCCGGCTCGACCTCGACGAAGCTGGGGATTTTCGAAGGGGAGGGATTCACCCACAGGGAAGTCCTGAGGCATCCCGCCGGCGGGATGTCCGCGTCCTCCCCCGTCCCTGAACAACTCGCATACCTCTCCGGGCTCGCCTCCCGCTGGTTCAGGGACCGCGGCGATTCGTGCGACGCCGTCGTCGCGATGGGAGGTCTCTTCCGGCCGCTGGAAGGCGGCACCTACCTCGTAAATTCAAAAATGCTCGCAGACGCGAAAGCCGCCGCGCGCGGCTCGCACGCCTCCAACCTCGGATGTCTCATCGCCGACGCGCTTGCCCGGGACTTCGGCTGTCCCGCCTTCGTCGTCGACCCCGTTTCGGTTGATGAGTTCGATCCGGTGGCGCGCTATTCCGGGCACCCGATGATCGAACGAAGCAGTCTCTCCCACGCCCTGAACATCCACGCCGCCGCCCGCCGGGCCGCGCGCGACCTCGGGATACCTCTGCTCGCGTCGTCATTCGTCGTCGCGCACCTCGGGGGCGGAATTTCGGTGGCTCCGGTCCGCGGGGGGAGGATCGTCGACGTCAACGACGCTGCGGGCGATGGGCCGTTTTCGCCCGAACGCTCCGGAGGCCTGCCGCTTCAGCCGTTCATCGGTCTGTGCCTCTCGGGGAAATACACGGAGAAGGAACTCCGCGCGATGGTGATGGGCGCCGGGGGCCTCGTCGCCTATCTCGGGACGAACAACGCCGGCGAGGTGGAGCGAAGGATCGGGGAGGGGGACGTGAAGGCGGGGGAAATTTACGGCGCGATGGGATACCAGATCGCGAAGGAAATCGGCGCCGCGGCCACCGTCCTGAAAGGGCTCGTCGACGCCGTGGTCCTGACCGGCGGACTGTCGGCCTCGGCGATGCTGACGTCATGGATCGAAGACCGGGTGAGCTTCATCGGGAGGATCGTGAAATACCCCGGCGAAATGGAAATGGAAGCCCTGGCGGAAGGCGCGTTGAGCGTCCTCCGGGGAGAGGAAACCGGGAAGGAGTACTGAACGATGATCATGAATTTCGACTCGCTGCTGAAAGCCGCGAAACAGTTCGCCGGGAAGAGGGTGCTGGTGGTGTTCCCGAACAACGAGGAGACATTCGGGGCCATCCGCGACGCGCACAATCAAGGCCTCGCCCGGTTCATCCTTGTGGGGTCGAGGCCGCTGATGGACCAGTCCCTCCCCGCGGAAATCCTGCGGATGTGCGAGATCCACGACGCCGGCGACGCCGTCTCCGCGCTCGGGAAATCGCTCGGGCTCGTCGCGGCCGGGAGGGCGGACATATTAATGAAAGGCGGCATCGACACCCCATCGATGATGAAGGCGGTGCTGAAGGACGGCGCGGGGATCAGGACCGGGCGCCTGCTCTCCGACATCTTCCTCCTGGAATTCCCCGAACGGAAAGAGAACAAGTTCATCATGATCACCGACGGGGGGATGACCCTGGCCCCCGACCTGAAGAACAAGGTGGAATTGATCCGGAACGCGGTGGAAGTGGCGCACGCCCTCGGGAACGAAAACCCGCGCGTGGCAGTCCTTTCGGCGACGGAGTTCATCGTGCCATCTCTTCAATCGACGCTCGACGCGGCGGCGCTCTCCAAAATGAACGACCGGGGGCAGATCAAGGGATGCACCGTGGACGGGCCCTTCGCGCTCGACAACGCCATCTCCGTCGAGGCGGCGGAAGAGAAGGGGATCAAATCGCCGGTCGCCGGCCGGGCCGAAATCCTCGTGGCGGCGAACATCGAGTCGGCCAACAGCCTGGCCAAGAGCACGACCTACTTCGCCGGCCTGCGCCTGGCGCACGTGATCGTGGGCGGGAGGGTGCCGGTGCTGATCCCGTCGCGCTCGGACAAGAGCGACGCGAAACTGCTCTCGATCGCGCTCGGGGTGATCATGAGCGAGTTCAACGCGGGGCGGGAGAACTAGGGGAGGTCCGGCCTCCGGGCAAGGATGACCAGGTCCGGGGAGACCGCCGGATCGAACATTCCCATCGCAAGATCTCCGAAGGAGCCGGCGTCGGCGAACCCGGCCCGCGCGCAGGCCGCCGTCAAGAGCTCACGCGTCATGGGGCGGAGAGTCACGGATCCTGACTGTTCCGGTTGTCCGCGTCCCGGCTCCTTCCCCCGCGCCGTCCCCGGTACGATACCGCCGCTCCCGGCGCTCTCCCCGGTCCCGGATTTCGAAATGGAGAAGGGGATAGTCCCGGTACCGTATGCATATCGCCGTTCGAACGCCACCCCCCCGGCCTCCCGGCGGCCGGGGAGTTCATCCCGCCGCGCAAGTATCCTTTCGTAATTCAATACCTGGAGCAGGAAAACGCCCCCCGGGCGGAGGACGGCAAAAAAATTCCGCAGCGCTGCGAGAAGGTCATCGTCCGTGAGCAGGTGGACGAGCGAATTCCCCAGGCAGAAGACGGCGTCGAAGGGGCCGGGGGCGATGCCAGAGATGCCAGAGAAGCTTTCCTGAAGGGTGGAGATTGAAACACCCAGGCGGCGGGCGTTTTTGGACGCGAGATCCACCATCGCGGAGGATGTATCCACGCCGGTGACGCTGAGACCGAGTTGCGAGAGGAGGATCGAATGGAACCCCGTGCCACAGCCTGCGTCGAGGGCGGACTTCATCCCAAAACGGTCGACGATCGCCTGAAACCATGGCCGCTCCTTCGCGAATCTGGCGTCGAAGGAGGTCATCAGGTCGTAGTCGGGCGCAAGAGCGTCGTAGAACCGGCGGACCTCGTCGAGGGAGTCGGCCCCGGGTTCAGTCCTGAGGGCCATAATCCGGCACCTTCCCGCGGGCGTGGTCGTACAGCGGCGAATTCAGGTTCTTGAATCGGAAGAGATACTCCTCCTTCGGAATGTTATTCTGCCACATCCCGGCCAGCATCGCCATCCCCGTAATCGCAACGAAGACGCCGACGACGAGCAGGCCGAAGGCCCGGTTGCGGACGTACCGCTCAGAGTGCGCGGCCTTCATCCCGAGCGTTTCCTTTACGGGACAGGCCTCCACGCACTCCAGGCACCCGGTGCATTCGTCGCTGATGACCCGCTTCGCGCTGTGGACCCTGATCGAGGCCGGGCACGCCTTCGTGCAGAGCCCGCAGTCGATGCAGGTGGCCGCGTT
>DATDQD010000107.1:0-2279 GCA_035292425.1 Bacteroidota bacterium | reverse complement strand
ATCGTGAGGTCCTCGTTTTCGGGCACCTCGGGATAATCGGTCTGAGGTTTGAGGATGAACTTCCCAACCCTATCGACGATGTCGAACCTGCCCTCGGGCACGTTGATCCTTGCGCTGAGCTTCGGCTGCATACCCTGGATCGACATCTTCGAGGCGCGCAGGACGGCTTCCTTCCTCTGAACGGCCGCGGTCCAGGGCAGGTCCCGCAGTTCGGTGAGCCGGGGGGAGAGCCGCCTGAGCCCGGCGTGCGAATACTTCACGCCCTCCGGGAGCGCCTCGTAGGTGATGGGACAACGGGTCATCGGCCGATCATGGACGTATCATCGTCCTTCCACCACCGTCACAGCGCCTACGAGATCCCCGCCGACGGCAATCAGCTGGCCGAAGAGGTCGTCCCGATCGAGTTTCCCGCTCCGCAGAAGCCCTTCCAGCATGACCCCCTCCGGAAGCACACCATCAAAGAATGGAGGGAAACCGTCGAAGGCGTGGACAGGCGTCGACACAGGCATGGTGAGTGAAACCGGCGTCCCCTTATAATCCTCCAGATACCGGAAGATATACTGCTTGCCCCGTTCGACCTCTTCGAGGAAACCGGCCCGTTTTCCGTTGACGTAAATTTCGGCCTTCCTCATCGGTCACCCTCCGTATTTCTTCTGTGCCGGTATTCCTCCATCAGCGGCCCGGTGAATCCCATCCCGATATTCAGCACGCGAAGGATTTTCCCGAGTGTATCGATCTGCGTGGTTTTTTTCCCCTTCTCCACGTCGAAGACCGCGGTCTTTCCCACCCCGGCAAGCTTTGCCAGGCCCGCCTGTGTCAGGCCCGCCCTCTTCCTGTGGAAGCGAATGATACTCGCAAGCTCCTCGATAAACTCCATAACGATACCGTTATAGCGGTGAATTGTCCGATAATAATATCAATATTACTGATTTAGCGGGAATTTGTCAAGAAAAGAATGGTATAGCGGGAAATAATTCAAAAATATGAAGGATATTACCGGCATACCGGTAATAATCTCGTCCCACCCGCGGGCGGCCAACGAATGCGGCCGCCCGGTTTCTATGGTTGACTCCCCGCCGCGCTATCTCAGCAGTTGCACCTTCATCGTCCGCACGTATCCGCCCGCGACCAGCCGGTAAAAATAGATGCCGCTCGCGAGAGACCGCGCATCAAGTTCGACGGAGTAATAACCCGGCTCCTGGATCCCGTCGACGAGGGTCCCTGCCTCGCGGCCGAGCACGTCGTAGAGCCGCAACGAGACGTGGACCGGGGCGGGAATCGCGTACCGGATCGTCGTCGTCGGATTGAACGGGTTCGGGTAATTCTGCCCGAGCGCATACTTGGACGGCACGACTGCGGCGAGCTCCTCGCCCGGTGGGGGCGGCGGCATCTCGCCTGTGTCCTCGATCCGGATCCTCCCGGCCGACGGAGCCGCCCCGGTCGCGGCCAGGATCAGTTTCCCCGCCACCGTCGTTTTCACCCAGTAGGCGCGTCCCGGCTCGACCGTCGACGCCGACACGTACAGGGCGTCGAACCGGAAGAAGTTCGAGGTCACGATCCCGGGCGGATTCGACGTGATGTTCGTGACGTCCACCGGAGAGCTGATCGACCCGACCATGTTCCATCCCTGCGTGACCGTGAAGCTGTCCACGTCGCGCGCGAAGCCCGTGAGCGATACGCTCTGCGCGCTGTCGAACTTCACCCAGTAGCCGGGGCCGTTGGCCAGCACCGGGGCGGCGGTATAGAGCCCGTTGAAGAGAAAGGCGTTCGACACGGCCGTCGGGTAGACCGCCGTCTTCGTGTAGTCCCCGAGGGTGAGCGGTACCGACACCATGTTCCACTTGTCCTGAACGGCGTACAGCTGCGTCGATCCCCCCGCGGCGCGGAACCGGAAGGCGCCCGGGATGAATCCCGACAGGACGACTTTGCCCGATCCCGAACTGCGGCCCACTGCCGTGTTCCCGACCTCCGCGATCACCCGCGTGCCCGCGGCGCCCTGATCACCGAACCCGACGCCGAACGACGAGAGCGGGACTTCGGTCGATTGCCCCCGGATTTCAACCGGGCCGCCGAGCAGGACCAGGCCGGCGATCATGAAAAGAAAGAGTCTGTTCATTGTGATTGGCTCCTTCCCGTCAGCGCAGCGTGACGTGAACCGGAATGACGGTCCCGCCCGACGACGATTCAAGGGCGACGCCGACGACCGGCGCGCCTTCGGTGACGGTCATCCCGTTGATCACACTGCTCTTGAGGGCGCGCACGGCCCCGGACTGACCGAC
>DATDQD010000106.1:0-7247 GCA_035292425.1 Bacteroidota bacterium | reverse complement strand
GACGAAGAGTGCGATCGGAGCCCCCGTCGCCGAGCGAAGGGCGGTATCGGACGGCGCGCTGTAATACACGACAAACGCCGGAACGACGTACGTCCCGGTGTCGAACGCGGTGAACGTGTAGACGCGCCGGACGGACGGGCCGCCGGCACCGGAAGCCGGCGCTGCGGAGTCGACGCCCACGATTTCCAGCCCCTCGGGCGAATTTGCCGGTCCGATGTTCCGCAACAGGTATCCCCCAGGATGCTCCACCGATACCGTGACGCGCACCTGTTCGCCGACGCGAAGGGTGTTCGTGTCCGCTGTTGCGGTTACGCGGACGTCCTGCGCGGAGAGTTCGCCGGGTCCGGCGAGGATAACCGGTGCGGCGAACGCGAGAAGCGTTGCCGCGCAGCGGACGAAGGCGATGCGGCAGATTGATGCGACGCGGCGGACGAATGCGGCCGTCACCATCTCTTTTCCCTCATCCGGAAAAACATCATGAGTGGTTTCACGTAGGGCTGGTCGGTCCGGATCCGGATCTCGTCGAGGCCCGACCTGCGGAAGATCCTGATCCTGGCCTCTTCCATGGCGCGCCACCAGCGCGCGTACGCCTCCCGGACGTTCCGGTCGCCGGCGTCCACCCACCGGGCCTCGCCGGTTTCGGCGTCCACCGTCCTCATCAGTCCCACCGGAGGGAGGTCCGCCTCCCTCGGGTCGAACAGCTTGATGCCCACGAGGTCGTGTTTCTTCCCGGCGATCTTGAGCGCGTCTTCATAGGTATCGTCGATAAAATCGGAAATGAGGAAGACGATACTGCGTTTTTTGATGGCCCCGGTCAGGAACCGGAGGCCCCCGGCGATGTTCGTGCTGTGTCGCACGGGGCGGAAATCGATGACCTCGCGGAGGATGCGCAGGACATGCGAGCGTCCCTTCTTGGGGGGGATGAATTTTTCCACGACGTCGCTGAAAAAAATCACCCCCACCTTGTCGTTGTTCTTGAGGGCCGAGAAGGCCAGGACCGCGCAGAGTTCGGCGGCGGTGTCGCGCTTCAGCTGGCGCACGGTGCCGAAATCGCCGGAGCCGCTCACGTCCACCAGCAGGATCACGGTAAGCTCGCGTTCTTCCTCGAAGATCTTCACGAAGGGATGGTTGAAGCGCGCCGAGACGTTCCAGTCTATCGATCGAATGTCGTCGCCGAACTGGTACTCCCTCACCTCGCTGAACGCCATGCCGCGCCCCTTGAAGACGCTGTGGTATTCACCCGAGAAGATCTGGTTGACGAATCCCCTCGTCCGGATCTCGATCGCCCGGACTTTTTTCAGGAGTTCTGCGGTTTCCATGCGGGCGTCCCCGTTCAGGGCACCTCGACCGCGTTCAGGATGTCGTCGATGATCTGTTCGGACGTCACGTTTTCGGCCTCCGCCTCATAAGTGACGGCGATGCGGTGGCGCAGGACGTCGTGGCAGACCGCCCTCACATCCTCCGGCACCACGTATCCGCGCCGCCTGATGAAGGCGTAGGCCTTCGAGGCGAGGGCCAGGTTGATCGTCGCGCGGGGCGACCCGCCGTAATTGATGAGCGCCGAGAGTTTTTCGAGCTTATAATTCTTCGGTTCGCGCGTGGCGAAGACGATATCAAGAATGTAGCGCTCGATCTTCTCGTCCATGTAGACGTCCCTCACGACCTCCCTGGCCCTCAGGATGCCGGGAGGGTCCACCACCGCGTTCACCGCCGGCCAAACGCCGGCGATGTTCTGGCGCATGATGAGCCGTTCGTCCTCCCGGCCCGGGTAGTCGATTTTGATCTTGAGCATGAAGCGGTCGACCTGGGCCTCGGGGAGCGGATACGTTCCCTCCTGCTCGATCGGGTTCTGCGTCGCGAGGACGAGGAACGGTTCATCGAGACGGAACGTCTGTTCCCCGATCGTGATCTGGCGTTCCTGCATAGCCTCGAGCAGGGCGCTCTGCACCTTCGCGGGCGCGCGGTTGATTTCGTCGGCGAGGATGAAGTTCGCGAAGATCGGGCCCTTCCGCACGAAGAACTCGGAGTTCTTTTGGTTGAAGATCATTGTCCCGATGAGGTCGGCGGGAAGCAGGTCCGGCGTGAACTGGATCCTCTGGAACTTCGCTCGGATCGCCGAAGCGAGGGTCTTGATGGCGAGGGTCTTCGCCAGCCCCGGCACGCCCTCCAGGAGGATGTGGCCGTTGCACAGGAGGCCGAGCATGAGGCGTTCCACCATGGCCTTCTGGCCGACGATCGTCTTGCCCACCTCCATCAGGAGGAGGTCGGTGAACGCGCTTTCGCGCTGGATGCGCTCGTTGAGGGCGGAGATGTCAGTCATGGAATGTCGTTGGATTATTGGGAATTGTTGCGTGGACGGGATGAAGCCTGTTTACATTTTTTCGGGCGCCGTAATCCCCAGGAGGGAACAGCCGTTCCCGATGACGATCTTCGTCGCCAGCGCGAGCGTCATTCTCGCGGCGGTGATTTTCATGTCCTCGGTGACGACGCGGCGCGCGTGGTAAAATCTATGGAACGCCCCGGCCGTGTCGTGGAGGTACTCGATCAGCCGGTGGGGTTCGTACGTCTGCGCGCACGATTCCACGGTATCGGGGAACGCGGCCAGCGCCTTCATCAGGCCGGTCTCCTCGGGCGCCGGCAGGACCGAAAGGTCCGCCTCCCCGAAGTCGATCCCGAGGGATTCGGCGTGACGGATGATGCTGGCGATGCGCGCATGGGCATATTGGAGATAAAACACCGGATTGGTATCCGATTGTTCCCTTGCGAGCTTCAGGTCGAAATTCAGGTGGTTCCCGATTCCGCGCATGAGGAAGAAATACCGCACCACATCCGGGGTCGCCTCGTCCATCAGCTCGTCCAGCGTGACGTAATTCGCCTTCCGGGTCGACATCTTCACGACCTCCCCGTCACGGACGATCGTCACGAACTGGTGTATCAGCACCTTCATCAGATTTGTATCGTACCCCAGGGCCTTCAGGGCCGCCACGACGTCGGGATAAGTGGCCACGTGGTCCGCCCCCAGCACGTCGATGATCAGGCCGAAGCCGCGCCGATACTTCTCGCGGTGGTAGGCGATGTCCGGGAGGCGGTAGGTCGGCTCGCCGGTGTTTTTGACGACGACCTTGTCCTTTTCCCCGCCGAGCGCGGTGAGCCTGAGCCAGACGGCGCCGTCCTGGTCGTACAGCACGCCCTTCGCCCTCAGGTCGGAGAGGGTCGCCTCCACCTTCCCGCTCTCGTAGAGTGAATTCTCGTTGTAGAAAACGTCGTGGGCGATGCCGAGTCGCCGGAGCGTGCCTTTGATGTCGGCGAAGATGTCGTTCTCCGCCTGGCGCTTGAACGCACCCTCGGCCGGCTCATCGCGGAGGCGGTCCCCCTCTTTTTCGAAGAGGCGCTTCGCGATGTCGCGGATGTATTCGCCCTGGTAGTAGTCTTCGGGGAAGGGCGCGCCCTCACCGAGCAATTCGAGGTACCGGAGCCTGACGGAATCGCCGAGGATCCGCATCTGCCTGCCGGCGTTGTTGAAGTAGTACTCGCGGGTGACCCGGTGGCCGGTCCACTCCAGGAGCCTCGCGACGGTGTCGCCGTAGACCGCCCCCCGGCCGTGCCCCACGGTGAGGGGACCGGTGGGGTTGGCGCTCACGAATTCCACCTGGGCCTCGATTCCCTTCCCGGAGAAACTCCTGCCGAATTCTTTTCCCGCCGCGACGATGTCGCGGAGGCGCCGGTGGTAATATACGGCGCTGAAACGGAAATTGATGAAGCCCGGTCCCGCGACCTCGACCGACTCGATGAGGGGGTCCGACTGCGAGACCGCCGCCGCGATCCCGGCGGCGAGCTGCCGCGGGTTCATCCCCGCGGACTTCGCCGCGACCATGGCCACGTTGGTGGTCAGATCGCCGTGGGAGGCGATCCTCGGTTTCTCAAACGTCGGCGTGATGTCTCCCGAAACTCCCATCGTTTTCAGAGCTTCGGAAACCGTTTTCCTGAGATGTTCCTTCATTTCCTGGTGCGTTTACGCGCCGTGGCGGCTTTCGCGCGGGGTGCGGGCGGCTTGTCGGAGAGTATTTCGATTTTTGCGTCCCCCCAGAGTTTCTCGAGACCGTAGAATTTCCTCACGTCCTTGTGGAAAACGTGGACCACGACGTCGATGAAATCGAGCAGGATCCACTGCCTCTGAGAGACGCCCTCCCGGTGCCACGGGTGGACGTCGGCCCCGGCGAGCCCGTCGACCACGGCATCGGCGATTGCTTTCACCTGGGTGTCCGAGTCCGCCGAACAGATGACGAAGAAATCGGCCACGTCCGTGACCTTCCTGAGGTCGAGGAGCTGCACGTCAAAGGCTTTTTTCGAAAAAGCGAACCCGGCGATTTTTTTCCCGAGGTTGCGGGACGTCAATGCGCTTTCCCCGGGTTCAGCGATGCATGGTCGGCGCCGATGACCACCGAGACGTCGACGAAGTAATCGGGGTTGATCTGCTGGACGACGTGCGACTCCGTTACCCCCAGCGCGGCGGCCACGGCGCGGGCGGCCGCAAGGTTGCCGGCCCGGTCGATGACGACCGTCCTGTCGACCCGGGAAGAGGAGTAGTTCTTCAGCTCGACGACGTCGAAACCAGAGCCCCGGAGAAAATTCGTGAACTTCGCCCCGGCTCCCTTCGCGCCGCAGCCGTTCAGGACATCGAGCTGGATCACCTTCGAGGGAATCACGGGATCGGGAGGCGGTGCGGGCTTTTTCCCTTCGGCGTACATGAGGTACGCGAGAAACCCGGCGCAGCCGAGGGACAGGAACGCCACGGTGGTAAAAAGGTTTCGCGGGGGGGTCATCGATCGGCGGATGGGCGGATTATCGGTCTCCCCAGGGATTCCCGAAGTACCACGGATCGATGTAATTCCGGTAGGGGGAATACGGCAGTTCGCGGTACTGGAGCTGGAGGTAGACGTTTTCCCACGGCCGGTAGTTCATTTCCGCACGGCTCAGGTAGATCCTGCTGAGGTCGCGGCGATCCGCACCCGCGGTCGACCCGAAGGGCGATCCCTGGAGCGTGACGTCGAAGCGCACGTTGAAGGGATCGGCGATCGAGTAGAACATCGAGTTGGTGTAGCTCGCCATCGAGAGACCCGAACCCCCGGCGCTCATGTAGTTGTAGGAAAGGGTATGCCTCATGAGGAAACGCTCGGGGTCGAGCAGCCCGAAGAACGAGCTGAGTCCCCCGCCCCATCCGCCGGATCGGGCCCCGCCCGGCCGGACAAGGGAGGCCGAGGCGCTCCGTTCCGCCGGGGACTGGGATTTCAGCTGTGCCGTCGCCGACGCGCAGAGGACGACGGTCAGAACGACGATCAGGCTTGTTTTTTTCATGGCTCCACCGCATTAAGTATAAAAAAATCGGGTTTGAGAATCAAACCGCTCCGCCGGCCCTTCCCAGCATGACCGTCCGGGCGCTCTCGAGCTGCGATAGGTCGTTGATTCCGGCCACTTCCGCCGGATCGAGGCATTTTACGGCCGAAATCCGCCACCCGTTTTTCGAGAAAATTTCGAAGACGTCGGTGAGGTAGTATTCCCCCTGGGCATTTTCCGGGGTGATGACCCCCAGGGCCTGGAAGAGCTTCTCTCTTTCAAACAGGTAAATCCCGGAATTGATTTCCGTGATCTTCTTTTCCTGCGCGGAGGCGTCCTTCTCCTCCACGATCCTGAGGACGCTTTCGTCCTTGTTCCTCACGATCCTGCCGTATCCTGCCGGCTCGGCCACCTCGGCGGTCAGGATCGTGGCCGCCGCCCCGGTGGTGCGGTGGTAGCCGAGGAGGGCTCGCAGGGTCTTCTCGGTCAGCAGGGGAACGTCCCCGGACAGCACCAGGACGTCGCCATTGAAATCGGCGAGCGCGCCGGCGGTCTGCTGCACCGCGTGACCGGTGCCCATCTGGCGGTCCTGGGAAACGAAGGTGATGCGGGGGGAAGCGCCGGCAAAATGTCCGATAATGGTCTCCTTCCTCCATCCCACCACCAGCAGGACGCGCCCGGCGCCGACCCTCTCCGCGAGTTCGACGACATACGCCACCATCGGTTTCCCCTCGATCGGATACATGACCTTCGCCATGTCGGGGTCCTTCATCCTCGTGCCCTTGCCGGCGGCGAGGATGACCACGGCGAGATTCCTGGGGAGTTGTGGTTCGGCCATAGTGTCAGTCCGCAATGACGATGTCGTTGTCGATGAGGCGCGTCTTCCCGATCCGAACGGCGAGCGAGATGAGCGCCCTGGTGCCCCGCGCGAGCTCCGGGAGTTCCCCGAGGGTGTCCGCGTCCGCGATGGAGATATAATCGATCACGGCCGACGGCTCATTTGAAATAATCTCCCGCATCCGGCGGTTGATTGCCGCGCAGTCCCTCTCCCCCGCCGCGACGTCCCGGAGGGCCGCGTCGAGCGACCGCCGGAGCGCCGTGGCCTGGGCCCGCTCGGACGCCGAGAGATAGACGTTCCTGGAACTCATCGCGAGGCCGTCGGGCTCGCGGACGATCGGGGCGACCACGATCTCGACGCCGAAGTCGAGATCGGCCGCCATCCTCCGGATGACGGCGGCCTGCTGGGCGTCCTTCTGCCCGAACACCGCCAGATGCGGCTTCACGATGTTGAAAAATTTCGCGACCACGGTGGCCACGCCCCGAAAATGGCCGGGGCGGCTTTTCCCCTCGAGGAGGTCCCCGATCCTCCCGACCTCGATGGAGGTCGAGCGTCCGGGGGGATACATCTCGTCCGCCCCCGGAGTAAAAAAAATATCAGCGCCCGCCCCGGCGGCCATCGCCGCGTCGCGTTCGAGGTCGCGCGGGTATGACGCGAAATCCTCGCCGTCTCCGAACTGCGCGGGGTTAACAAAAACGGAGACGACGAGGACGTCGGAGCGTCCGCGGGCGACCTTCATGAGGCTCAGGTGTCCCTCATGGAGGTAACCCATCGTGGGCACGAAACCGATCCGGCGGCCGTCGCGCCGGTGGCCGTCGGCCGCGGCGCCCATCGAGGCGACGCGATTGATGGTGACCATCAGAGGCGGGCTTTGGCCGTGAGATACAGGTCCATGCCCCGGGCGGGGTAGGCGCTCCACCACTGATACTGCTTGTCGAGAAGGTTCCGGACGCCCGCGGACAACAGCACGCGCGGGACCAGCGTGGTCGAGACGCCCGCGTCCAGGACGAACGCGCCGCCAATCGACGCCGACCCTCCCCTGCCGGTGTTCTGAGTGCTCCAGTAGCGCGCCGCC
>DATDQD010000105.1:0-6326 GCA_035292425.1 Bacteroidota bacterium | reverse complement strand
ATCGCCGTGAGTTTCGAATATTCCTCTTTCGCCGCCCACTCCCCGGGCGGGAGCCCGTTGACCGAGATGACGGTGGCGACCTTCGGCGCGCCGTGGCCGTTGCCCGCCAGCGCCGCTTCGACCAACGATCCCTCGCGCAGTTTCCAGCGGGCGATCAGGTCGTGGCCCACGGAGGGGTCGCCCGGATGCCGGTCGATCATGAGGGACAGTTTCCTCAGCCGGCCGCCCCTGTGGCCGTCGAGTTCGAGAATGCCTTTGAATGTGTGTTGTGTCATCAATGATAAGGTGAGAAAAATGTACGACCGACCGGGGGGCCCTCAGATTTCCGGGGGCCGGTCGATATCCATTTCGATCGTGAGTGAAGAATTGACGTAGATGACGGCGCTACCCGACTCGGGGATCTGGATGGTCCAGTCTCCCCTTGCGTTCCTGATTACCGAACCCCAGAGCTTGCGGATCTTCCACGACGTGAACTGCTCCCAGAACACCCATCCAAAATACGCAATTTTCCGGTCAATGTAAAAGGCGGGCGCCCGCTCCCCCGGATCGACCGGGACGTCGGCCACGCGGCAGGGGAGGTATCCCTGCGCCGACAGCTCCGCCATGAAGTCTTCGGTAAGATCCCTCCCGTCGTGGACCAGGTCGTGGACCGACCTTTTAACGATGCTCCCGCGAACGATATCGGCCAGCGCCTCCCTCAGGCGGGTGTCGGACCGGTTCATGAAAAAATATAGAAACCCTGCGCCGGATATGCAAGGGGGCGGCTTGGGAATCAGCTCAACTCTCCGTATTTTCACGGAAACGACCATGGCCAGCCGGACAGGCATAGCCTACAACGAGAAATTCCTCGAACACGACACGGGCCCGGGTCACCCCGAGCGGCCGGGCCGCTTGGTGGCGCTCGTCCGCCGGCTCCGCTCGTCAGGATTGTGGAACGACCTCCAGCACCTTATCATCGATCCGGCGCCGGAGGAATGGATCCTCAGGGTCCACACCCGGGAACACCTGCAGGGTGTGAAGGACGCATGCCGGTCGGGCCGCTCGGCGCAGGCTACGCTTGACGACGGCGACACGGTCGTCTGCCCCGCCTCGTATGACGCGGCACTCCTTGCCGCCGGCGCCGTCATGGGGGCGGTGGACGCCGTCGTCCCCGGCGTCCTGAAGAACGCCTTCTGCGCCGTCCGGCCACCGGGCCACCACGCGGAGAGCGGGCGCGCCATGGGTTTCTGCCTGTTCAATAATATGGCTGTCGGCGCGAGGTACGCCCTGGAGCATTACCGCCTCAGGCGCGTCGCGATCATCGACTGGGACGTCCACCACGGGAACGGAACGCAGGAGATCTTCTACGCCGACCCCTCGGTGTTCTATTTCAGCCTTCACCAGTATCCCTTCTACCCGGGGACCGGCGCGCACACGGAAAGGGGCACGGGGGACGGCTACGAGTACACGACGAACATTCCACTCCCGGCCGGCAGCGGACACGACGAGTACATCCAGGCGTTCCGGCGCGACATTCTGCCGGCGCTCGACGCCTACCGGCCGGAGCTGATCATGATTTCCGCCGGCTTCGACGCCCACCGTCTCGATCCCCTCGCGCAGATGACGCTCACCGAAGAAACCTTCTCGGAGATGACGCGTCTGCTGATGGAGGCGGCCGACGGATCCTGCTCGGGGAAAATCGTCTCGGTCCTCGAGGGAGGTTACAACCTCGACGCTCTCTCCACTTCGGCTGAAGCCCACCTCCGCGCGCTCGCGTCCTGATCCTTGACTTTCTGGCTGCGCTTCGCTACTATGCTGACCGAACCCCCATGAACGGACGGTCGAAAGTCGTTTCCCTCAAGCTGCTCTCCGCGCTCACGCGCATCCTCCACGGCGTGATGATCGGCATCGTCATCCTGTACCTCATCCCGTTCCTCGCGCTCATGTCCGACAACGCCGGGTCGTTCTCCTACATCCGTGCCGCCCTGAAGACTGAGGAAGCGATGAGCGCGGTCGTGCGGGAATATATTCCGACGCACTATGGCGGCAGGGACCTGACCAGGATCATCGTGATCGTCGCCTCGCTCCTGGTCGGGAGGATCTTCAGCCGGACGGGGGACCGGATGCAGAACACCGCCGAGTTCCTGACGTACAGGAAGAACCTGGACGAATGGAAAACAGAGATGAACATTTCCGATCATGCGATCGTCCTCTCCCCCCTCAACCGCACCCTCGACGAACTGAAGAACGCCAGGCGCAAGGACAGGGAACGGCTGCTGCGCGAGTACGCCGAGGCGAAAAAACAGCTCGACGCGATGGGGCGCGACCTGGCCTTTCTGGCGGTGGACGTCGTCGATTCCACCGGCATGAAGAATGGTGAGGAAGCCGCGATCGTGGAGCACGATTTCCGGGAGTACAAGAGGTTCGTGGACCGGATCCACGCCACCCACGGGTGCCTGAGGGCGGCATGGACCCCCGACGGGGTCATGAGCTGCTTTACCTCCGTGGACGCCGCCGTCCGCGCGGCCCGGGAGATCATCATGGGGCTCGACCGCTTCAACCGTGAGGTCAAATCGCTCCGGCGGGATTTCAGCGTGCGATGCGGGGTGAATTCTGGTTTCGTGTACTACGACGGTTCGCTGCCCCTCGAGGAGATCAGCGACCGCGTGATCGACATCGCCGGACACATGCAGAAGCAGGCGAGGCCCAACGGCGTCTGCATCGCCAAGCTCGCGATCGAGCCGCTCAACGACAGGGTCGGATTCGAGCCGTCCGGGAGGGTCGTGGACGGTCACGAAGTCTACGAGTGGGCCAAAAGCTGACAAAGCTGCCAAAGATGCCAAAGATAAAAGAGCTGAGCGTCACGGCCTCTTCCACACCGTCCCCCCTTTTTTATCCTCGAGCGTAATGCCCAGCTTCCGGAGGCCGTCCCTGATCTTGTCGGAGAGCGTCCAGAGTTTTTCCTTCCTGACGTCCGCGCGCAGTTCCACCAGGAGGTCGAGCAGCTGCGGCTCGACCGGCGATCCCGCCGCCGCGGCGCCCTTCCCGGAGACGATCCCCAGCAGGCAGTCCGCGGTTTCCGTGAAAAACCGGGCGAAGTCCGACAGCCCGTCCCGGTTCTTTTCCCCGGCCGACAACAGCGTGTTGACCTCCCGGGCCGCGTCAAAGAGGACGGCGATCGCCTGCGGGGTGTTGAAATCGTCGTCCATCGCCTCGAAGAAGCGTGCAGAATAAGAACCCGCAGGACCGGCGCCCCTCGACGGCCGCGAGCCTGCACCCAGGGCCTCGTCCAGGTTCCTCAGCGTGTTGACGATCTTTTCATGCCCCTTCGCGGCGCCGTCGAGCGCATCCTCCGTGAAGTCGAGCGTTCCGCGATAGTGGCTCTGCAGGATGAAGAACCGCATGACGAGGGGCGGCCGCCTGGCGAAGGCGTCCTTTAATAAGATCACGTTGCCGAGCGACTTCCCCATTTTCTGCCCGCCGACCGTCACGAGGTTGTTGTGGATCCAGTACTTCACGAACGGTTTTCCCGTCAGGCATTCGCTCTGGGCGATCTCGCATTCATGGTGGGGAAACACGTTGTCCATCCCGCCGCCGTGGATGTCGAACGTCTCCCCCAGATATTTCATCGACATCGCGGAGCACTCCACGTGCCATCCCGGGAACCCCATCCCCCACGGGCTCGGCCATTGCATGATGTGGCCCGGCTCCGCTTTCTTCCAGAGGGCGAAATCGCTGGGGTGGCGTTTCTCGGAATTCAGCGCGACCCTCGTCCCGGCCTCGGCCCCCTCGGCGCTCCTGTTGGAGAGCTTGCCGTATTCCCGGTCCTTCGACACGTCGAAGTAGACCGAACCGTTGACCTCGTAGGCGAACCCCCGGGCGATCAGGCCCCGGACCGCTTCGATCTGCTCGACGATGTGGCCGGTCGCCCTCGGCGCGATGTCCGCCCGGATCACGTTCAGCGCATCCATGTCCTCGAAGTAACTCCGGGTGTAGGCCTCCGCGACCTGCATCGGATGCATACGGTCCGCACGGGACTGCTTCTCGATCTTGTCCTCCCCCTCGTCCGCGTCGTCCGTCAGGTGGCCGACGTCCGTGATGTTCTGCACATACCGGACCCGGTAACCGAGGAACCGGAGGTACCTCAGGATGACGTCGAAGGAGACATAGCTCTTGGCGTGCCCCACGTGCGAGTGTCCGTACACGGTTGGACCGCAGACGTACATCCCCGCGGCCCCCGGCTGGAGCGGGACAAAGGGTTCTTTTGTCCTTGTCAGCGTGTTGTAGATCGTCAGCGTCATGGAGGATCGGCCGTCGTTATTTTTTCCAGTCGCCCGGGGGCTTTGTCTCGAGCGACGTCAACCCGTGCTGGCTCAGGATGTACGCGTAGTTGAACGCCGTTTCGCGCAGGCGGGAATAGCGCCCCGAGGCCCCGCCGTGCCCCGCGCCCATGTTGATCTTCATCAGGACCCGGTTGGCGCCGGTCTTCATATCCCTGAGCCGCGCCGCCCATTTGGTGCCCTCCCAGTACCCCACCCGGGGGTCGTTCAGGCCGACGCGCACCAGGATATTGGGGTAGTTCTGTTTCGCGACGTTGGTGTAGGGGCAATACGACTTCATGTAATCGTAGGAGGCCTTCTCGTTCGGGTTCCCCCACTCGAGGTATTCCCCCACCGTGAGCGGGAGCGACGGGTCGAGCATCGTGTTCATCACGTCCACGAACGGCACCAGTGCGAGCGCCGCCTTGAAGAGGTCCGGCCGCATGTTGACCACCGCGCCGATCAGGAGTCCGCCGGCGCTTCCCCCCTCGATCGTCAGCTTTTCGGCTGATGTGTACTTTTCGGCGATCAGGTGCTCCGCGCAGGCGATGAAGTCGGTGAAGGTGTTCTTCTTTTTCAGCATCCGCCCGTCGTCCTTCCAGTCGCGGCCCATGTCCCCCCCGCCCCTGATGTGCGCGAGGGCGTAGACGAAGCCCCGGTCGAGGAGGCTCAGCCGCGATGAGGAGAAGCTCACGGGGATGGCGGCGCCGTACGACCCGTAGCCGTAGAGATGCAGCGGCGAGCGGCCGTCTTTCACGACCCCTTTCTTGTACACGATCGAAATCGGTACCGAAGCGCCGTCCGGCGCCTTCGCGATGATGCGTTCCGACGCGTAGAGGGCCGGGTCGTACCCCCCGAGGACTTCCGTCTGTTTCATCAGGGTCCTCCCCTTCGTGTCCATCGCATAGTCGTACACCGAGGGGGGGGTGACGAACGACTGGTAGCTGAACCTGAGCACCTTCGAGTCGAACACCTCGTTCGTGCCGAAGAACGCAGAATAGACGGGCTCGGGGAATTCGATAGAGTGGAACCCGCCCGAGGCGAGGTCCATGACCCGGAGCTCCTGCAGCCCGTTTTTCCGCTCGGCGACGACGATGTAGTCCCTGAACATCTCCATGCTTTCGAGCGTGACGTCGGGCCTGTGCGGGAGCACTTCGGTCCAGTTCTCCGGCGAAGGATCGCCGACGGGCGCCTTCACCAGGCGGAAGTTCTTTGCACCCTTGTTCGACATGATGTAGAAGAAATCGCCGTGGTGGTCGACCGAAAGCTCATGGTCGGTCTCCCTCGCGTGGAGGACCTTCAATTCCTCCCGGGGACGGTCGGCGCTCAGGTACAGGAATTCGCTGGTGGTGCTCGAGGCGCTTCCAGCCATGATATACGCGTCGCTTTTCGTACGGCTGACGAAGAGATTATAGAGCTCGTCCTTTTCTTCCAGGATCATCGGGTCGGACAGGGGATCTGCGCCGAGCTCGTGCCGGAAGAGGCGGTACGGCCTCCGGGCGGCGTCGCGCTTGGAATAGAAGAGCGTCTTCCCGTCGTTCGCCCAGACGACCGAGACGACGTCGGGGATCCTGTCGGCAAGCATCCCCCCGGTGCGGAGGTCTTTCACGAGGAGGTCGTACGCCTCGTACCCGCTCGTGTCGATCGAAAACGCCAGCAGGTTCTGGTCGGGCGACACCGTGAATGTCCCGACCGACATATATGTCAACCCCTTCGCCAGGTCGTTCCGGTCGAGGATGACCTCCTCCGGCGCCCCGGGGGCGTCCTTCTTCCGGCAGTTGATGGAATACTGCTTCCCTTCTTCGGTCCTGGTGTAATAGAGATAGCCCCCGTAGGGGTAGGGGACGTCCATGTCGGTTTCCTTGATCCGTCCGACCATTTCTTTATAGATAATCTCCTGGAGCTCCTCCGTCGGCTTCATCAGGCTGTCGGTGAAGGCGTTCTCGGCCTCGAGGTGGCGGATCACCTCGGGATCCTCCTTCTGTCTGAGCCAGGCATAGTCGTCCACGCGGATGTCCCCGTGGAGGG
>DATDQD010000104.1:0-2369 GCA_035292425.1 Bacteroidota bacterium | reverse complement strand
CGGCTCGTACTGGTCGCCGGTCTGGGAAAAGACGGGGGACGCGACCGTCAACATCCATATCAGGATGGCCAGGATGGTCAGGATTGTGCGCTGCATTTCGGGGACTCCGGAAAAATTCAACGACAAAGTAAGAAAATTGTGAGAGAGTTCAAAGGTGCGGATCGTCTCAGTACCATGGGGGGGCGCCGCCGCCGTTCACAGACCGAGCTCCGGAGAAATTCCGCGCATCGCGCCGATCACAAACGAAATGTGCTCGTTCAGATCGATACCCAACTCCGCCGTTCCGTTGACGATGTCTTCGCGGTTGACGTTCCTGGCGAATCCCCTGTCCTTCAGCTTCTTTTTCACCGACGAGGCCTCCAGGTCGGCGATCTTGTTGGGGCGGATGAGCGCGCACGCCATCACGAACCCGCAGAGTTCGTCGCAGGCATAGAGGGTCTTCGCCATGCGGGAGAGCCGCGGGACGCCGGTGTAGGTCGCGTGTCCGAGGATCGCCTCGCGGACGTCGTCAGGATACCCCCGCGCCTTCAGGATTTCGGAGCCCTTCAACGGGTGGTCCGGGGCGTTGGGGTACATCTCGTAGTCGAAATCGTGGAGGAGTCCGGTGATCCCCCACCCTTCCTCGTCTTCCCCGAATTTCCGGGCGTAGGCCCGCATCGCGGCCTCCACGGCGAACATGTGTTTCAGGAGCGCGTCGCTCTTCGTATATTCCCCGAGGAGCTCAAGGGCGTCGCCGCGGTGCATATCTCAGTCTCCGTCATTTGTTTTTCACAGGGGGTTATTCTACAATACCTGACCATGGTCGTCACCATCCTCGCCATCCTCTGCATCCTTCTCCTCGGGCTGATCACCGCCGCGGGATACCGGGCCGTCATCCGCGGGAGCGGCGGCCCCCGGGTCGCGGAGGAATCGGAAAAATGCGCCATCTGCCGGCTGCCCTCCGGGAAAACGGAAATGGTCGAACGGCAGATCGGCGATTACAAGCTGCTCTATTTCTGCAGGACCTGCATCGTCCGCCTGGCCGAGGAGATCGGCATCAAAGTATAACGGTCTTCAGGGCTTCCGGGCTCATCACCCCGGGGACCCGCCCGCGGTCACCCTTTCGGGTTGGTCGGCCTGATGTCGATTTCGCTCACCATCACATTCCGGGGCATGCGCAGCGCGTCGAGGGCCACCGCCGCGATGTCGCCGGCCGTCGGGATGACGCCGGGACGCGCGGGGGCCTGCCCGGGCCCGGCGAAGCCGGTGTCGACCGAGCCGGGGCAGAGCGTAATAACGCGGATGTTGTTCTCCCTCACCTCGAGCATGAGGGAACGGCCGAAACCGATCAGCGCCCACTTGGTCGCGGAGTAGCCGGCGCCGCCCGCGAAGGAATTCCGCCCCGCGAGCGAAGCGATGTTCACGATGTCGCCGGATCGCTGCGCCGACATCATCGGAAGCACGGCTTTTGTCAGGAGGAAGACCCCGCGCACGTTCACCTCCCACATCTCGTCGAAATCCGCCGCGCTGAGTTGTTCCACCCGGGCGAAATGCCCCAATCCGGCGTTGTTCACGAGGATGTCGATCCTGCCGAATTCCTTCAGCGTCGTCTCCGCCAGGCGCGCGACCTGGCCGGCGTCGCGCATGTCTGTTCTGACGGCGGCGGCCTTTCCGCCGGAGGAACGGATTGCGGAGGCGACTTCGTCGATCTGCGACTGCGTCCGCGCGGAAACCGCGATGGAGGCCCCCTCCCCGGCGAGCGCCATGGCGATCGATCTGCCGATCCCCCGCCCGGCGCCGGTGACCAGCGCGACTTTCCCAGCGAGGGTCATCCTATGTCCCCCCCGATCGGCCTGATGACCATTTCGTCCACGACGACGTCGGCCGGCATGAGGTATGCCGACACGACAGCCTCGGCCACCCCCGACGCCGACATCATCTTCCGGCGGTGCCGCTTCCTCGCCCCGGGGCTCCACATCGGCGTATCGGTGGCGCCCGGCAGAATGCTCACCACCCTGATGTCGTGCCCGCGCAATTCTTCCCTGAGGACCCTCCCGAATCCGAGCATACCGGCCTTGGTGGCGGTGTAGGCGGAAGACCCCTCGAACGTCTTCACGGCGGCGTTGGAGAGGATGTTGAACACCCACCCGCGGCGCCGGCGGATCATGTCTGGCAGGACGGCCTTCAGACATCCGACGGGACCGAGCAGGTTGGTGGCGACGATTGTCTGAAATTCGGCGAGGGATGTCCGGGCGAAGGATTTGAAGACGGTGACCCCGGCGGTGTTCACGAGGACGTCGACCGGGCCGGCTTTCCTCGTGACCGTCTTCCAGGCCGCGGCGGTCTTCCGTGGGTCCGTGACGTCGAACGCCACGCTGACGGCGCGGCCC
>DATDQD010000103.1:0-5285 GCA_035292425.1 Bacteroidota bacterium | reverse complement strand
ACCTCCGCTGCGTGACGCTCGACGGTCAGATCGTGACGAGCGGGGGGTACATGCGCGGCGGCGCCGCCCGCCTCGACGAGGGCGCGACCATCGGCAAGGCGCTCCACATCGCGGAGCTGGAAAACGCGAACCGGGAGATCCTGCGACAATTGAACGCCGCCGCGAAGAGAAAGCGGGAGCGGGAGAAGGAGATCGGAGAGGTGAACCTCCAGCCCTTCGCCGAGGCGGTGAAGTCCTCCGAGAAGGAAATGACGGCGATCGAAATGAAGATCGCCCAGCTCGAGTTCGAGAAGAAACGGGCGAACGACACCATCACGCGCTACCAGGCCGACATCACGTCGGTGGAGGTCGAGATCCGCACACTCGAGCAGCAGGTCAGGACCGGCGAGGCGGAGCTCGCCTCGGTGGAGGAGCGGAAGAAGACGCTCGACGCGCGGAGCCTCACCGAGACGCACAATTACTCCCTCATGGAAGCGGAGTGGGCCGAGGCGACGCAGGCCGTGAACGAGAGCGAAATCCAGGTGGTGACCCTCCAGGGCGAACTCACGATCCTCGACCGGGACCACGAGCGGGCCGGGGCGAGACTCGACGACATCCGGATCTCGCTCGGCCGGAGGCAGGGGGAGATCGTCCGCTCGACCGACGAACTCGGACGGCTTGCCGCGGACATCGCGGCCTGCCAGGACGAACTCGCCGCGCTGCGCGCGACGCTCGCGCGCCTCGAGGAGGGAAGGCGCGAGGTCGAGGCCGGGTACTCCGGTCGCAGGTCCGAACTCCACCGCAACGAGCTGCACATCAAGGACGAACGCCGCCGGCACGAGGATGCCGTGGCCAACGCCCACGGGCTCGAAATCACAATCGCCGAATACCGCTCGGACATCGACCACCTGCGCCAGCGGACGAAGGACGAATTCGGGCTCGACCTGACGCTGAGGGAATTCACCCCCGAACTGATGGACGCCATCACCCTCCTGAGGGAGGAAGTGGCGCGCCTCAGGGACCGCCTGAAAGTGCTCGGCGCCATCAACTTCGCGGCCTTCGACGAGTACACGACCGAGAGCGAGCGGCTGAACTTCCTGACGCAGCAGAGGGACGACCTGGTCGAGGGCGAAAAAACGCTTCTGAATACGATCGAGGAGATCAACGCGACCGCCCAGCGGATGTTCTCCGCGACGTTCGCGAAAATCAGGGAAAACTTCATCATCATCTTCAAGGACCTCTTCATGGAAGGGGACGAATGCGACCTCCGGCTGGAGGAGGGCGTGGATCCCCTGGAGGCGAAGATCGAAATCATCGCGAAACCCCGCGGGAAACGCCCGACGTCCATCGACCTTCTTTCCGGGGGCGAAAAAACGCTCACGGCGATCGCCCTGCTGTTCGCCATCTACCTCGTCAAGCCCAGCCCGTTCTGCATCCTGGACGAGGTCGATGCCCCGCTGGACGACTCCAACATCGACCGGTACACCCGCATCCTCACGAAATTTTCGAAGGACACGCAGTTCATCGTGGTGACCCACAACAAGCGGACGATGGAGTCCGCGACGGCCATGTACGGCGTGACGATGGAGGAGATGGGCGTCTCCAAGATTGTCACGGTCCGCTTCAACGAGGACGCCCGGGTCCGGTCGGCCGCCGTCACAGGCTGACGACCCCGCGGCTGTTCTCCGTTTTTTACAATTCTGATTCTATGGTAAAAATTTTCGTCGACTTCGACGGAACCATCACCAGGGGAGACGTCGGAGACGCGTTGTTTGAACGGTTTGGAGGCGAACGGAGCCTCCGGGCGGTCGAGGCGTACCGCAGGGGTGAATTGTCCGCCATGGAATGCTACGTCGAGGAGTGCCTGGCGTGCGGGAGCGTTCCGCTCGGGGAGCTGCGGGATTTCCTCGACTCCCGGGAAATCGACCCGACCTTTTCCGTGTTCGCCGGCTACTGCCGGGAGCGGTCGTTCGGGCTCACGATCCTCAGCGACGGCATGGATTACTACATCCGCGCCATCCTCGAACGCCACGGGCTCGGACATGTGCCGTTCAGGGCGAACGTCCTTTCGGTCCCGCCGGCGGCGGAGGCCGGACATGTCGAATTCCGCCCCGGGTTCCCGCACACCGACGAAGTCTGCGACAGGTGCGCCAGCTGCAAGAGGAACCATATGCTGACGACGACCGCCGCCGACGACGTCATCGTCTACGCGGGGGAGGGATACTCCGACCGCTGTCCCGTGCAGTTCGCCGACCTGGTCTTCGCGAAGGACGACCTGCTCCGCCACTGCGAGGAGAACTCCGTGGCGTACTATCCCTACGCCACGTTCAACGACGTCCGGGACCGTCTCGAGAAGATATCCCCGCGCGGAGCGAACGGCTCTGCGCCCGCGTTCCCCCGGCGGAGGAGGGCTGCGATCGCCAGGAAGGACGTGTTCCTCGGCGGATGAATGCGAAACATGACATCCGCCGGCTGCTCTTCCGTTACCGCAGTTATACGCCGCTGCCGGTTATCATCCTGATGCTCCTGTTCGCCCAGCCGTCGGCCGCGAGCGTTCTCTGGGGTTTGCCCGTCGCAGCCGCCGGCGAGATGATCAGGCTCTGGGGCGTCTCGATCGCCGGGAGCGAAACGAGGGTGACCGGCGCCGTGGGGGCGTCGCAGCTGGTGACGTCGGGTCCCTTCGCGCACGTCCGGAACCCGCTCTACCTCGGCAACGTCATGCTCTACCTGGGCATGGGCATCGCATCGTTCGCGCTCTTCCCGTGGCTCCAGGCAGGTGCGGCGCTCTGGTTCGTATTCCAGTATTCCGCGATCGTCAGCCTGGAGGAGGAATTCCTCCGGGAGAAATTCGGGGAACGGTACCGGCTGTATGCGGCGGCCGTCCCGCGCTTCCTCCCGGACGGGCGGACGTACCGGGACCCCGGGGGACCCCAGCCGGAGCTGAGCTGGTCAAGGGGGCTCCGCTCCGAGCGGAGGACGCTCCAGGCGATACTGTTGTTAACCGCGGCGCTCGTCGTCCGCGGACTGGTCTGAGCCGTGAAGAAGGTTCTCATCATTGCCGGCGAAGCCTCAGGCGATCTCCACGGGTCGGGCGTGGTCCGGGAACTGAAGGTGAAGGACCCGTCGGTTGAAATCTTCGGCATCGGCGGGGACAGGATGAAATCGGCGGGCATGGAGACCATCTTCCATGTCCGGGAACTCGCCGTCATGGGGTTCCTCGAGGTGCTGAAGCACCTGCCGGTTCTGAAAGCCGTCGAGAAGACGCTCACGGCGGTGATCGCAATGAAAAAACCGGACGTGCTGGTGCTCATCGACTACCCCGGCTTCAACCTCCGCTTCGCGCGGAAGGTCAGGAGGCCCGGCATGAAGATCGTGTACTACATCAGCCCCCAGGTCTGGGCGTGGAACCCCGGGCGCGTGAAAAAAATGAAATCGCTCATCGATAAGATGCTGGTGGTGTTCCCCTTCGAGAAGGAGATCTACTCGCGCGCCGGCATCGACGCGGAATTCGTCGGGCACCCGATCCTCGATGCCGTCTCCGACGGTCAGGACAGGAAGGGCTTCTGCCGCCGGTACGACCTCGACGACTCGAAGCCTGTCCTGGGGCTCTTCCCGGGGAGCCGGAAGCAGGAGATCGAACGGATCTTCCCCCCGATGCTGGGGGCGGCGGGGATCCTCGCCGCGAAGCTCGGAGTCCAGCCGGTCGTCGGCGTGTCGTCGCTTCTGGACTTCGAGTATGTCAGGGGGTTCATCCGCGAGGGATCCCCCGTCCGGCTTCTTCAGAACGTCACGCACGACATTATGAGGAACTCCGACCTGGCGGTGGTCACCTCCGGGACCGCGACGCTCGAGACGGGATATTTCGGGACGCCGATGATCGTCGTCTACAGGACCTCCTGGCCCACGTACCTGATCGGCCGCCTCCTGATCAGGGTGAAAAACATCGGACTCGTGAACATCGTCGCGGGCCGGCGCATCGTGCCGGAACTGATCCAGTGCCGCGTGACCCCGCAGCGGATCGCCCTCGAGGCGGAAAGAATGCTCGGCGACGAGCCCGCCAGGAAAACGATGTCCGCCGACCTCGGCATCATCCGCGAACGGCTCGGGAAGCCCGGCGCGTCGAAGCGGGTGGCCGAAGCGATCCTCGCAGTGGCGTGAAGGACGGCATTGAAAACGCCCAGGCATCTCCTGCTCCCGGTATCCTGGCTGTACGCCGCGATCGTCGCCGCAAGGAATCATTGTTATGACTCCGGAATATTCAGCGTCACCGCCGTCGGTACGCCCGTGATCTCGGTCGGGAACATCACGGCCGGCGGCACCGGCAAGACGCCGCTGGTCGAATTCATCGTTGCCACGCTTCTCGGCGCCGGGGCAAGGCCGGCGGTGCTCTCCAGGGGCTACCGCCGTACGACGCGGGGGACGCTGACCGTCTCCGACGGCGCGTCGGTCCGCGCCGGGGCAGACCGCGCCGGGGACGAACCCGCGCAGATCGCCAGGAAATTTCCCGGCTGTGTCGTCGTCGTGGACGAGGACAGGGTGCGCGGGGCCCGGTTCACTGAATCGGAATTTCACCCGGACGTGATCGTCCTGGACGACGGGTTCCAGCACCGCGCCCTCCGCCGGGACCTCGACATCGTGGTCCTCGGCGACGAGACGGCGGGCCCGGATCAGGCTCTTCTCCCCGCCGGCAACGGCCGGGAGCCGGCGCGGGCGCTGGGCCGGGCCGACCTCCTGGTCCTGAACCGCCGGTCCGGCGCGGGACACCACGGCGTGGAAGGAAAACCGGTCATCCGGATGAGGTATGAACTGAAACGCTTTTCCGCCGAGGCCCCGGGGATCGAAGTAGGGTGCGGGGAGCTCCTCGCGGGGCGGTTCGTCGCGTTTTGCGGAATCGGCAACCCGGGATCGTTTCTGGAAATCCTCGCGGGGCTGGGGCTGAAACCGGAGTCGTTCCTCATTTATCCCGATCATCACCGTTACGGCGAACGCGATGTTATAAAAATCGCCGGGGCGCTCGAAAGGACCGGCGCGAAGTACGTCCTCACCACCGAGAAGGATGCGGTCAGGCTGGAGGGCGGGACGATGCCGCAGGTGCCGTTCCGGCCCCGCATGGTGGTCGCAGTCATCGGCGCGGTGATCGCGGAAGGCGCGGAAATACTGGAGCGGGCCGTCCTCGGCGCGGCCGGCCGGAGGGCGTCGTGATCATCGCCGTGACCGACAACCGCGTGAACGAGGAGAAATATCTGCTCTACGAGGAGTGGCTCCGGGCGGAACGCCCGGACGCGGAGGTCATCAGATTGACGCCC
>DATDQD010000102.1:0-2080 GCA_035292425.1 Bacteroidota bacterium | reverse complement strand
GGATGTTCCAGTACGGCCTGCACGCAGCCATGCTCTCAGCCCACCGCGATGATCCGCAGCAGGTGAAGAAAAAATCCCTCGCCCCGACGGGCAAAAACCTGTTGAGTTCGTTCAGTGTCGGCACGGGAGTGAGGGGGGTCGGATGAGGATCAGGAGGTGAGTCGCTCGAGATCGGTTTGGTCGCGGGCGTTCACGAGGTCTGGATTCTTTCGCAGCGGGTCCCTGACTGCGGCCGGATCCGGGGATTTTACGGCTGCGATGATCTGGTGAAGAGGGTCCATAATCCGCCGATAGTGTATCGAACTCCGGCGTGAAAAACAAATTCCCGCGTCGTTGTATTTTTTCGCCCGGTTTAATATACTACACCGCCGGCCGGCCCGTTCCGGGGACTTCCTCCCCGGGGGAACTTCCGGCGGTCCCTGATGTTATGAATACACAATCGTCCGTTCATTCAACTTCGCCGGAATCCATGGTGCGAAAGATCCTCTGGTGCTTTATCCAGTTCGGCCTGCTCGCCGCCCTCACCGAATCGCGGGCCGTCGCCCAGCGGCATTTCGTCCTCGAGGGAGCCACCCTCATCAACGGGATCTTCGACCGCCCCCTCCGGGACCACGTCGTGGTGGTGGACGGAGGACGGATCACGGGAGTGGGAAGGAAAAACAAGGTCATCATCCCCCAGGGGGCCGCAGTGATCGACGTCAGGGGCAAGTTCATCATCCCCGGTCTGATCGACGCCCACGTTCACGAGGAATCCGTCGCCGACTGGCCCCGGTACCTCGCGTGGGGGATCACCTCGGTCAACTGCATCTACGAAAATTCCGACACCGCAATTGAACGTGAGGCGTGGAGCCAGTCCGATACGCTGCCCTCCCCCCGGATCTACGCAACGGCTCCGGTCTTCACCATGAAGAAGGGATGGTGGGAGGGCGACGGCTTCCCCCCCGATTCCGGCGTGAACCGTTTTCCGGAGACCCCCGATGAGGCCCGCGCCGCGGTGCGCGCGCTCCACGCGAAGGGGATCTCCCGTATCAGCCTGATGGTCGACGACATGGGCTGGTGCCGCGATCCGCTCCCGCGGCTGGTGAAGATGGATGCCGCGGTGATGAGCGCCCTCCTCGCGGAGGCGAAGAAGCTCCGCCTCATCGCCGGGGTGCACGCGCCCAACCTCGCGGACGCCTCGGCGGCCGTCTCCGCCGGAGCCACCGCCCTCGTCCACGGGGTGCTCGACGAGCGGCTGGACGCGCCATTCATCGAATCGCTCCTTGCCGGCGACGTGTTCACCATGCCGACGTTTTCCCTCTACCATTTCCTGGCGGGGGCGGACAGCTTCATCGCGCAGACGCTCACGGACAGCGCGTTCCGCACTTCCCTTCCCGCGGAGACGATCGCGAAGCTCACTTCCCCGGAATACGCCGCGGGGTACCGCGACCGGTATCCGAACCAGGGATTCGTCGCGTCGCACCTGAAGACCCTCGACGAAAACACGGCGGCGATCGTGAGCAACTACGCGCAGCTCGCCCTCGGCACCGACATGTGGGCGCTCCCCGGCATCGGGGCGCACCTCGACCTCGAATACATGGTAAAGGCCGGGCTGACTCCGATGCAGGCGCTGACGGCGGCGACCTTCCTTCCCGCGAAGTTCCTGAGAATCCTCCCGAAGACCGGGACGATTGAACCGGGGAAGGACGCGGACCTCCTGGTCCTCGACGCCGATCCGCTCGCCGACATCCGGAACACGCGCGCCGTCGGGATGGTGATCAAGAAGGGGAAAATATTCCGCCCCGGGAGTCTCCTCGGGACCGCGGAAAGATGAGCGCCCGCCCCACCGACCCGGATCGCCGCGCCCGGGCGAGATAAAACGCTTGTGTCTCAGCGGGCGGCGGAGTATATTTTTCAATGATCTCCGCAGACCAGGCGCGATCCGCGATTCTTGAACGGGTCCCGGTGCTCGGGACGGTGACGTTATCCATTCGCCGCGCGGCGGGATACCGCCTCGCCGACGACGTCGTCGCTTCCTCCGACGTTCCCCCCTTCGAGAACGCGGCCATGGACGGCTATGCGGTCCGCTCGGCGGAGGCCG
>DATDQD010000101.1:0-12393 GCA_035292425.1 Bacteroidota bacterium | reverse complement strand
TTTCACCGGTTTACAGAGCTTTTCAAACCCAGGTAAGGTTCTTCGCGTTGCATCGAATTGAACCACATGCTCCACTGCTTGTGCGGGCCCCCGTCAATTCCTTTGAGTTTCAACCTTGCGATCGTACTCCCCAGGTGGGATATTTAACGCGTTAGCTCAGGCACCGATCCCGCTCAACACTTGCAAGCAAGTGCTGAGCGGGACCGACACCGAATATCCATCGTTTAAGGCGTGGACTACCAGGGTATCTAATCCTGTTTGCTACCCACGCTTTCGTCCCTGAGCGTCAGTATCGAGCCAGATGACCGCCTTCGCAACTGGTGTTCTTCATGATCTCTACGCATTTCACTGCTACACCATGAATTCCATCATCCTCTCTCGAACTCAAGACAAGCAGTATCGAAGGCAATTTCACAGTTGAGCCATGAACTTTCACCACCGACTTGCTTGCCCGCCTGCGGACCCTTTACACCCAGTAATTCCGAACAACGCTCGCACCCTACGTATTACCGCGGCTGCTGGCACGTAGTTGGCCGGTGCTTATTCATAGGGTACAGTCACACCCGGTAACCGGGCTATTCTTCCCCTATAAAAGAGGTTTACATCCTAACGGATTTCATCCCTCACGCGGCGTCGCTGCTTCAGGCTTTCGCCCATTGAGCAATATTCCTCACTGCTGCCTTCCGTAGAAGTCTGGACCGTGTCTCAGTTCCAGTGTGGCTGGTCGTCCTCTCAGACCAGCTACCCATCGTTGACTTGGTGGGCTTTTACCCCGCCAACTATCTAATGGGGCGCAGACCCATCTCGTGACGCCCTTTTGGGGCCTTTGATCCAGAGGAAATGCTCCCCCTGGATGTCATCGGGTATTAGCTCCGGTTTCCCGGAGTTATCCCCGTTCTCGAGGAAGGTTGTCTACGTTATACTCACCCGTTCGCCGGTTTACTCAAGATATTGCTACCTTTTTCTCCCCGACTTGCATGTGTTAGGCACGCCGCCAGCGTTCGTCCTGAGCCAGGATCAAACTCTCCGTTGTAATATTTTAAAACTAACAACTTCGAGAATGACCTTTAAATCACTCCATTTCCCCGGCCGAAACCGGGAATCCGGAATGGGTTGGGTTCTCCAAAAGCTGACTTTAGAGCTGTGCACACTATTTTCAAAGAACACCTGAAAAAAAATCCCAGGGAAGGTTTCCCCGGAATTACTATCAGAATGGGCTTTTAATATAGGTAGATTTCAGAAAGAAGTCAAGTTTTTCGCACGTATGAAAAACATTTTTCAGGGATTTTCGGGGGTTTTAAATCCCCCGAAAATAACGCTGATTATTGGATTTTAACGTCTCCGGGAGCCGACAGCTCGGCTTCCAGGCGGCGGTAGACCTCCACGAGCGGGAGTTTTTTCTCCACGGCGAGGCGTCTGCATTCCTCGAATTCAGGCACAATCCGTTCGCCGCCCCCCACCGAGACGACCTTCACCATAACGTTTCCGAAGGACGTTTTCACGGTTCGCCGGACCCGGGTCAGGACCCGTCGGGAAACCCCGTAGGTCCTGAGCCCAATGGTGGTTGTCTGGGCGAAAATGACAGAGGAAAGCGTTTCGACGAGCGGTTTTGCTGCAAGGACCGTCAGGACAACCCCCGGCCTGCCCTTTTTCATGATCACCGGGACGAGGAACGCCTCCGCGGCCCCCGCCTCGAGAAGCTTCTCGATAACGTAGGGATGAATTTCGGGATTCATGTCGTCGATGTTCGCCTCGATGACCATCATCTCCCCGCGCGCGCCGTCGTCGATGTGGCCCACGATGATCCTGAGAAGGTTTGGCACCTGGGGGATTTCCCTGGTGCCTGCGCCGTAGCCGACGCTCTCCATACGGACCGACTCCTCTGAGAGGGTCCCCGAGGACATCGCGCGGATGATCGCCGCACCGGTCGGCGTCGTGAGTTCAAACGGAATATCGGTAAGGACGGTGGGATATCCCTTCAGGATTTCCACCGTGGCCGGCCCCGGCAGCGGCAGAGTGCCGTGTTCTGTCCGGACGAATCCTCCGCACCCCAGGCGGACGGGAGACGAGTACACCCTTTCGATCCCCGCGAGCTCCAGGCAAACGGCCGCACCCACGATGTCCACGATCGAATCGAGAGCGCCGACCTCGTGGAAGTGCACCTTGTCGATCGTGGTGTTGTGCACCTTCGCTTCCGCCCTGCCGATCTCGGTGAAGATCTTCCGCGCATCTCGCTTCACCCGCGGACTGAGGTCGCTCCCGTCGATCACTTTGAAAATGTCCTCCAGGGGGCGGTGCTTTTTTTCCGTCACGCTGATCACCACGTCCAGCTTGACGGCCGTGATGCCGTTCCGAATAATATGCGAGGCCTGGAGTTCCACCCCCCGGAGGCGCAGCTTGCCGATTTCCGCCGAGAGCGCGTCGAGGGGAACGCCGGCGCTCACGAAGGCCCCGAGGGTCATGTCCCCGCTGACGCCGGAGAACGTGTCGAAGTAGGCGATTTTCATGAGAAAATCTACAAAACTTTCTCCACATAGGAAAGAATCTTCGCCGTCGCCCCCCTCCGTTCCGTCACGAATTCGAGCGCGGTCCTGCCGACGCGCTCCCTCAGTGCCCGATCACCCAGCAGTCGCCCGAGGTTAACCGCGATGCTTTCCGCCCCGTCGACGGCGATAATCCCCTCCCGCCCGAGCAGCTCCTTCGCCTCGTGTGAATTCCCATGGTTGGGGCCGATCATCACAGGTACACCGTACACGGCCGGTTCGAGCACGTTATGGATGCCCGCCCCGAACCCGCCCCCCACGTACACGACGTGGGCGTACTGGTAGAGCGACACGAGGATCCCCACGCTGTCCACGACGATGACCCTCTCCCCGGCATAGGAGACGAGTTGTGAAAACCTGATCGACGACAGTCCGCCGTTCATCCTCGACTCCAGGGCCGCGAGATGCTCGAGGGTCGGTTCGTGCGGGACGAGGACGACGAGCATTTCGGGGTACTGCTGACAATATCCTGCGAGTGCCGGGAGAAGCAGCTTCTCGTCGTCTTCCCAGCTGCTTCCGATGACGATGACCGTCCGCCCCCGGAGAAGATCCCCGGGAAAGTATTGCTTCCTGCGGGACTCTTCGCAACGCCTGGCCACCTGGTCGTACCGGGTATCGCCTGCGGTCTCAACCACCGCATTCCTCAGGCCGTACCCGAGGCAGACGTCCCTGTCCCCGTCGGTCACGGTCAGAATCGCATGCAACGAGCCGTAGAGTGTGCGTTGGAACCCGCCAAAGAGAGGAAAATCTCTCAGGAAACTTTTTCGCATCGTCGCGTTGGCCAGTATCACGGGGATTCCTGCCGCGCGGAGCGCCCAGATATGGTTCGGCCAGAGGTCGTACCGCATGATCACCGCGGCGGAGGGCCTGAGGAGTCTCACGAACCGCCTCGCGTTCCCGGGGGAATCGAACGGTATGTACGAAATGAGGTCAGCCTCGCGGTACGTGAGCGAGTTTTCGTAACCCGAAGGGGAAAAGAATGTGACGGCCACGATCACGTCGGGCCGTTGCTGTTTGAGCATCGAGATGATCGGTTTCGCCTGTTCGAACTCCCCCATCGACGAGGCGTGAAACCAGACCCTCGGGGCGGAATTCTTCCAGCCAGCAACTCTTTTCCCGACCCTGTCCAGCAGGCCGCGCCTCCCCGCGATCCCCCGGCGCGCCTTATCGTTGACGAGCCCGTAGAGCTGAAATCCGAGCCAGCCCAGGGGGACGAACAGACTATTATAGAGAAGCCGCCAGATCATTCGTGATTGCGCCTCCCGAAGCCGGAGATGTTCATCGATCGACGACCGTGACGGCATCTCCCCGGTGAACCACTCCCGGGGTCACGACCCGCGCGAGCATCCCCCGGCGGCCGGCTAACTCCACCAGCAGTCCCGGGCGGATCTCGTCCATGCGATGGCATGGGGAGCATGGTTTCGTGATTTCAACGATCGCATCGGTTCCCACTCTGAGGCGGGTTTTCGACGGGAGCCCCATCAGCAGTATCCCTACCGTGGTGATGTTCTCCTTCACGTCGCCCGGCACGAGTCCGAGCGCGTCGAGCGTCTCCTTCTCGATCAGAAGGACCTGGCGCGGGCTGTCGCCGATGGCGTGCATGTCCCCCTTCAGCCCGAGGTTGCCGACCATGTCGGCAGATGCCACCTGCGTCATCGGTTTGCGGTGCCCGGGGCAGATCTGGAGTGACACGATCGATCCCGTGAAATGTCCCTGCATGGTCACGAACTCCGCATCGTGTCAGTGTGAGTAGATTCGCGCAGGAGCCTTCTGGCATCCGCGAGGACCGAATCGACGGTGATGTCGTTCATGCAGCGGAAGTGTCGTTTCGGACACTCCGACCGCCCGACATGCGAACAGGGACGGCATTCGAGTCCCCTGTTCTCCACGACGACGCTCCGCTCCCCCTGGGGGAAGAATCCGAATTCCCTGACGGTCGAGCCGAAGATGGCCACCACCGGCGCCCCCCGCGCGGCGGCCATGTGCATCAGGCCGGTGTCGTTCGACACGAAGAGCGAGCACAGGCCCGCGGCGGCGGCGGTCTCGGACAGTGAGAGTTTACCCGCGAAGCTCTCCGCGCAGTGCGACGCGGCCCCGGAATTGATCAGATGCGCGAGGTCCGAACAGTACTCCGCTTCCTCCTGGCTTCCGAACAGGACGATCTTCACGCGCTCTTCGGACGAGAGCGCCGCGCCGAGTTTGACGAACTTATCAAGGGGCCACCGCTTCGTGAAATGTTTCGCCGAGGGCGCGAACCCGACGAGCCTGTCTTTCGCGGAGAACTTCCCCGAATGGACCAGCCCCGTGGCGGTATGGACGACGTCGTCGGGGAGGGGGAGTTCCACAACGACATTCAGGTCGCCGTAGGTCCGCACAGTGTCGGCGTACCGTTCGGCGACGGTCCGCACCCTCCTGAACAGATTGTGCTTGAATTGCACGAGCAGCCACCGTTTCACCGCGTGCTTTCTGAACACTTTCACTTTCCGGGCCCCCGAAAACGTCCTCAGGTAAATGCTCCTGAGGTTGTTGTGGAGATCCACGATGAGATCGTAGCCGGTTTCGCGGATCCTCCTGTGGAGGGCCCTGAGGTCGTCCCCGTCGTCGAACAGGATGATGTTCGAGAGCGGAGTGTTCCATCGCAACAGCTCGCCGTATTTTTTCTTCGTGAGAAAATCGATCTGCGCCCCCGGGAACCGCTCCCTCAGGAACCGGGTCACGGGCGAAGTGAGGACGATGTCGCCGATAGAACTGAAACGGATGATAAGGATTTTGGAAGGAGCGCGCATGGAGGTTGGAGCAACTTATTGATTTTCAAATGCAGATGCAAGATGCCCAGGAACATCCGGGGAAGGATTCAGTGATGCCGCTTCGTCGAGAACTGCAGCCGGAGTTCGTCTTCGAAAGCCTTCGCGGTTTCCGCGTCGAAGAGGACGAACCGGACCAGTCGCACGGGCGTCGTTCCGGAAAGGAACGCGACGGCTTCCTCGATCATGATGCGCGCGCAGTGGTGGACGGAAAATCCGCCTACTCCGGTGCCGAGCGCGGGGAAACTTACTGATTCGACCCCACTCTTGTCGGCGACCTTCAGAGCGCTGCGCGTGGCGTTCCGGATCTTCGACTCGTCGGTGTGCAGATCCTGCCCCATCACCGCGGCGTGGATGACATACCGGGCCTTCAACGAACCACCGCCCGTCAGCACCGCTTCACCCACCTCCACCGGCCCTTTGGAGATCGCCTCCGATTCGATCGACGCACCACCGGCTCGCTTGATCGCCCCGGCCACGCCTCCTCCCATCCAGAAGTGGTTGTTCGCCGCATTCACGACAGCGGCGGTCTCCTGGAGGGTAATGTCTCCGGCGACGATCTCGATCTCTCCCCGGTTTACGTGAATTTTCATCCGGCTGTGATTCCTTCAGTGAATAATATTCACAATTCCGTCCAGAATCAAGGATTAGCCGCGTCCCTTCGAAACAAAGAGGGCTCCTTCTGCGTATGACTGTTGGAAAGGCCGACCCATGTCGAATAGAACGTTATCGCTTCACGTAAACCCATGATCACCCGAAGACACAGGTCACTGCCGACACTGCTCCTTGCCGGCCTCGTATTCTCCCAGGTTGCAGGCGCCGGTGAAAAAACCGTGATCTCCCTCAGGGATTTCGAAGCGAAGGAATTGAAATACGCCGGACTGAGCCTCAGGGGCGACGCCGCGCTCAAAATCAAGGCCCTCGGGGACGGTATCGACAACAAGAAGATGTCCGAGATGGGAATGTTTGCCTACGCCTGGATCATCGACGCCGACACGCGTCAGCCGGTCTGGACGATGGACCTCGGGAATACCGACAGGGTTAAGAACGGCAGGGAGTTCAGCGAAACGATCAACCTCCCGAAGGGCGACTACGAGGTCTATTTCGTGGCGTACGCGTTCGGCGCCTCGTCGTGGTTTTCCAATTACTATATCAACATCGACCGCCGCGAAACCTCTCCCGGGAGCGGGAGCATGAAAAAACGCGGCGTCTTCTCCTGGTTCGAAGACTTCTTCGGCGAGGACACGCAGCGCGACTGGAAGGAACGCTCGAAGCTCTGGGGCATCGAGATCGCCCTTGACGACAACGTGAAATACAACACGTTCACACCGCCGCGCGAGAGGAAGAACGTCGTGTTCAAATCGACGGGCGCCGGTGAGAAGGCCCGCGTGCGCACCGGTCTCCAGGTGAAAAACCCGGTCACGGTCGGGATCTACTGCCTCGGGGAGATGGGCAGCAACCGGCACGTCGTGGATTACGGCTGGATCATCAACAGGAAAACCCGCCAGCGCGTCTGGGAGATGGAGAAGCGGAATACCACCCCGGCAGGCGGCGCGAAGAAAAACGTCGTGTACGACGGAAAGCTCAGCCTGGTTCCCGGCGACTACGCCTTGAATTACATCACGGACGATTCGCATTCCTCCCCCGACTGGAATGTGGCCCCCCCCGACGACCCGCTGAACTACGGGATCACGCTCTATCTCACGGACCCGAAGGATGCCGGGAGCATCTCGCTCACGTCGGGAGAGGAGAAGGACGAGGCGCTGATCCGGCTGACCGGCCTGGGCGATGACGAGTTCCGTTCGTCGACATTCACGTTGAAAAAGGAAAGTTCGCTCAGGATCTACGCCCTGGGCGAAAGGATGTACTCGCGGAGCGAAATGGCCGACCACGGCTGGATCATCAATGCGAGGACCAGGGAGAAGGTCTGGACGATGGATCCCGACCGGACGGAACCTGCGGGCGGCCACGAGAAGAACCGGATGTCGGACGACCTCGTGACGCTTCCCGCCGGGACCTACACCGTCTTCTACACGACCGACGGAACTCACTCCTATAACGACTGGAACAGCGATCCCCCGGTCGACGAGGAACACTGGGGCATCACGGTCTACGCGGGCACCGAAAATTTCAGCAAGTCGAATTTCTCCACAGGGGGCGAAGCGGCCGAAACGGGCGTGATCGCCCAGATCGTCCGCGTCCGCGACGACGAGAACCGGCAGACCGACTTCATCCTCAGGAAACGGACGAAGGTCCGCGTCTACGCGCTCGGCGAGGGTCAGAACCACGAGATGTACGATTTCGGCTGGATCGAGAAGGCCGACGGCCGCGAAACCCCCTGGGAAATGACTTACGCGACGACGTTCCACGCTGGGGGGAGCAAGAAGAACCGGATGGTGAACACGACGATCGTCCTCGAGCCCGGTTCCTATACCCTGCACTACAAGGCCGACGATTCGCACTCCTTCAACGACTGGAACTCCGACCCGCCGGACGATCCCACGATGTACGGGATCACGCTCTACGAAGACGAATAACGCAAAGATACCTGGGGAGAGACGCATAACTCTCCTTTGGGAAGCGGTCGTCCCGTCCCGCACACCCGGGGCGGGGCGATTTTTTTTGCTAATACGACACCGTCTTTATACATTCCCGTCAACATCCAAAAGGGACCACATGCCACGACTCCGCAGACGGGATTTCCTCAGGACCACCGCGCTGACAGGCGCCGCCGCACTCGCCGGCGGTTTCCTGCCCGACGGAGCGCGGGCGTCGGAAGGCGCACCCTCTTCGCGCCCGACGGCGCCGCAATCGTCCGCGGGCAACCCGATTCTTATTACGAGCGCCAACGGCGTTGCCGCCGCACAGAAGGCGATGTCGATGATCCTCGGAGGGTCCGACGCGCTGGATGCCGTCATCGGCGGGGTGAACATCGTGGAGGACGATCCGGAGGACACGTCGGTGGGGTACGGCGGGCTTCCCAACGAGGAGGGCGTGGTCGAGCTGGACGCCGCGGTGATGCATGGCCCCTCCTACCGGGCCGGCGCGGTGGCGGCGATCCGCAACATCAGGAACCCTTCGAAGGTCGCCCGGCTCGTCATGGAGCGGAGCGATCACGTCCTGATCGTCGGCGACGGCGCCCTCAAGTTCGCGAAGGCCCACGGCTTCCCGGAGGAAAACCTCCTGACCGACAAGGCCAGGGAGATCTGGCTCAGGTGGAAGGAGACCTTGAACGCCGAGGACGACTGGCTCCCTCCCCACGGGATCGACGACGACGGCATCGGGCGGATGTTCGACGACAACCTCCGCACCTACGGAACGATCCACATGAGCGCCCTCGATAAGGGCGGCAACCTTTCCTGCGTCACGACCACCAGCGGGCTGGCCTTCAAGATCCCCGGCAGGGTCGGGGACTCACCCATCATCGGCGCGGGGCTCTACTGCGACAACGAGGTCGGATCGGCCGGCTCCACCGGGAGGGGCGAAGCCAACCTGCTGAACTGCAGTTCGGTGATGGTCGTCGAATGGATGCGGCAGGGCAAGTCGCCCGAGGAGGCCTGTCTCCTGGCCTGCAAGCGGATCAACCAGCGCCAGAGGGAACGGCGGCTGCAGGACAAGGACGGGCGGTTCAAGCATAACGTGAAGTTTTACGCGATCAACCGGAAGGGCGAATACGGGGCGGCCGGCATCCGGGGTACGTGGCAGTATGTCATCCACGACGGAAAAAGCGTTAAAAAGCTCGACGGAGCCTACCTTTTCAAGTCCTGACCGGGGCCATTGCGACTCTCGGCGCGGTTTTGTATTATCTGTTATTACGAACATCCCTTTCCAAGGCCTCTGAGTATTTGATTTCAGTTATCGTCTGTCGCGCTCATGCAACTTTCACCGACCGGCGGTCGTCTACTGCTCAAGCAGGGGCTACTGAACACCCATGGATCACCAGAAAAACGCCGAGTTCGAAAGGGAAGCCGTCCCCCACATGGACATCCTCTATAATTATGCCCTCAGGATGACTTCCAACCCGGACGACGCCGCCGACCTTGTCCAGGAGACCTATCTAAAAGCCTTCAGATTCTGGGATAAATACGAGCAGGGAACCAATATCCGGGCATGGCTGTTCCGGATTATGAAAAATTCATTTATCAACAAATATCGCAAGGAGACGAAAGAGCCGGAAACCGTTGATTACAACGATATACAGAACTTCTACAATTCCATCAAGGCAGACTCGGCCGACCCCAACGACCTGCAGCGCAAGATTTTCGGGGGCCTCCTTGAAGACGACGTCGCCCGGGCGCTGGAAACGCTCCCGGAGGAATTTCGCACGGTGGTCATCCTGTGCGACATCGAGGGGCTGAGTTATGAGGAGATCGCCGAATTCGTCGACTGTCCGATCGGGACGGTCCGGTCGCGCCTCCACCGCGGAAGGAAGATCCTCCGCAACATGCTTCTCAATTATGCCCGCAAGCACGGTTTTGTAGACGGCCCCGGCGACTGAACATCCCCCCGACGAAAACCAATGTCACAACCGCATGGAAATTGATATAACCTGTCTCGAAGCATCCGGATACATCAGCGATTCCGTCGACGGTCAGCTCGACCCGGAACTGAGCGGCCCGCTCCAGGCGCACCTGGGCCGCTGCCGGCCCTGCCGCCTGGAACTCACCCTCGTCCAGGGGACGAAGGCCTCTCTCCGGGACCATATGAAGCCGGTTCCAACGCCCCCCGACCTCCGGCGGAAGATCCTCGGCGACGTTTCGACCCCCAGGGTCTCGTCGGGACTCACGGGCATGTTCGGCCTCTCAGGCTGGCGGATCCCTCTCGCTTTCGCTGGCGCGCTCGGCATCGCGCTGATCGCGTTCACCATCCTCACGCAGAAAACAGGCCACAACCACACGAAGCCGTTCGACGGCAGCGTGGTCACCGAGACCTTCAACAATTTCGACCAGGTGGTCGAAGGCCGCCTGACGCCGGGACTTGTTTCGGAAAACCCGGCCGAGGTCAGGCGGTTCCTCGAGGAGCGGGTGCACTTCTCCATCCAGGTCCCCTCGATGAAACAGTTCCGACTCGTCGGCGGGCAGTTTTCGGCCGTCGACAACGAAACCACTGCGCACGTCATCTACGAGCGCGACGGGAACTTCATCTACATCTGCCAGTCGGACGCGCGGAAACTCGTCGGCGGCAAACGCCGGTTCATACCCGCCCCGGCGCTCGCCGAACTGCGCAGGTCGGGATGGTTCTTCACGGGCAACGTCACCGACTGCAACCTCGCGATGTGGCTCGCGGACTCGACGCTCTGCACCGCGGTCGCGGACATGAACCGCGAACTCCTCCTCGCCAACCTGACCGGCACAGCTCCCCCATGATCATCCGCAGACCCGCCCACTTGGCGGCCCCGATCCTGCTTGCCGTCCTGATCGCAGGGTGCGGGGGGGAGAAACCCGTTTCCGACCTGCCGTCGAACGTCGCGCAGGTCATCGCCGTCACCGAACGCGCCGATCGTGTCCCCGATTTCACCTGGAGAGGCCCGGATGGAAGCGATGTGAGCTTCGACCAGGTACGCGGAAAGGTCACCCTCGTGAATTTCTGGGCGACGTGGTGCGCGCCATGCAAGAAGGAGCTCCCCGACCTTGTCGAATTGAGCCGGCGGTACGCCGACCGGGGTTTTTGGGTGGTGGGAGTGGCCACCGACCGGACCCCGAATGCCCCGGAACTGGTCGCGGATTTCGTGCGGAAATATTCCATACCTTACCAGATCGTCCTCTCCACGCAGGAAATGGAAGACGCTTTCGAAAACGTCAGGAATATGCCGACTTCGTTCCTGGTTAACGGGGAGGGGAAAATCGTCCGGACGATGGTCGGCATCAGGACCCGGGCACAGCTCGAGGAAGCCATCGCGCCGCTCCTCTGACCTTCCCGGTCCGGACTGTTCACCACGGGTGAGAACGGCCCGCCGGCATCATACTATGGCCTCTCGCGAAACGGATATATCCTCCATCGGGGAATTCGGCCTGATCGACCGGATCAGGAAGATCATCGGCGACGGCCCGCGGGGGATCGATGCGTCGAACCACCTTGTCCTGGGCATCTCGGACGATGCCGCCGTCTTCCGCCCCACCCCGGGGAAAGTCCAGATCCTGACCACCGACACGTTCGCGGAAGGGGTCCATTTCGATCTCACCTTCACGTCGATGCGGCATCTCGGCTGGAAGGTCATGGCCGCCAGCCTGAGCGACATCGCGGCGATGGGCGGGATTCCCCGTTTCGCCACGGTGGCGATTTCACTCCCCGGAAAAATCACGGTCCCGATGGTGGAGGAGCTCTACTCCGGGATCGCCGCTTCCATGAAAGCTTACTCCTACATCGTGGTGGGAGGAGACACCACCGGATCGGCCGGCAACATGGCGGTCACGGTATCGATGACCGGCGAGGCCGATGAACGGCACCTCCTCTTTCGCAGGGGAGCCGTCCCGGGGGATTACCTCTGCGTTTCGGGCCACCTCGGCTCCTCGATCGCGGGTCTGAAGGTCCTCCAGAGGGAGAAAGCGCGCCACTCCTCGGAGAAGGACCCGGGGGAATTCCGTCCGAACCTGGGGCCGTATGCCGCCGCCCTCGAAAAGCATTTTATGCCGAAGCCGCGCTTCGACCTCATTGCCCTGATCACCGACAGGGTCAGGGTCAACTCCATGATCGACATCAGCGACGGGCTCGCCTCGGAAGTGCATCATCTCTGTCGCGAGAGCGGCGTGGGCGCGGCCGTACACGAGCATAACCTCCCCCTGGAGGGAGTGACGCAGCGGATCGCAGCGGAGTTCGGAGACGCCGCAACTGATTACGCCCTCTTGGGGGGGGAGGAATACGAACTGCTTTTTACGCTGAGCGACGGGGAGTACGCGAAGCTCGGAGAGTTCACCGAGGACGTGTCGATCGTGGGAAGGATCGTGGAGAAGGAGAAGGGGATCACGTACGTCCGGGAGGACGGGACATCGGTCCCCCTGGTACGCGGCGGTTGGGACCATTTCACGCCGAAGGGGCCGGGCCATGAC
>DATDQD010000100.1:0-2199 GCA_035292425.1 Bacteroidota bacterium | reverse complement strand
CGGGGTCGAGTCTTGCAGGAGGACGGTCTGTGATACCACCGGCGTGATCCATCCTTTCTCGTCAGCGACGCTCACCGAGAGGGAATCCGCCGGATTCGACCAATTGGCCACGGCAAGGGGGAGAGAATCCACTTCGCCCGGCAGGACGAAGATTGAATCGAGCGCTGTGCCGGCGTAGATCACGACGGACGACGATAACCAGGACGATGCCTGGACCGATCCTCCTATCGCGCCGCCGGGACCTGAGGGCGAACCCCACCAGTTACCCTCGGCGATGACAGGCCCGGGGCCCTCGTTGTTCACCCCGAAACCGGTATTGCCGAAGATGTTCGACCCCGAGATCTGAAACGGCAGGAGATTATTGACCGCGATGCCGTCTCCGGTGTTGGCGTCGATGGAACTGCCCCCCACGATACTGCCGGAGAGGGGAACAGCCGCTTCGAGGAACGGCGATAACACCATAAGACTGCCGGGTGCCGGTCCGGCGACCTTGCCGGAGATGCCACCGAGTCCGTTATTACACACCTGAGTCCCGCTGATGCGGACGACGGGTGACAGGATGCCGTATCCTGCATTTTCGCAGACCCGTCCGCCTGAGATCGAAATGAAATGATTGGAGGCGAGACCGGAGCCGCCGTTCCCGGTGGCGATTCCGCGGCCGCGGATGAATACAGCCCGGAATCCGAGTACGCCGTGGTGCGCATTGTCGCGGATCGTCGCGTCCTGGAGATCGACGATTTGCCCGACGACTCCGTATTGTTCGCCGTCCGCGACGAGGTCCGGATCGGCGCCGTTTCTTTCGGCGAGAAGGTGACCCGTAACCCGGACCGGCTTATTGCCTGCCGAGAGCCCGACGCCGCCGTTGTCCGACACGATGTGCGATTCCCCTTCGATCGTCAACGCGTTCTTGGCCCAGATACCGCGGAGGGAGTTCCGACGTACGGTCGCGTTTCCGCGGATCACTACGTCCTCCCATGAGGTCAGGCCCGCCGGTTCGTTATCCTCGATGACCACATCCTCGCCCGTGAAATCCCTCCATGCCATGACGGCGCCCACTCGAAGATCGGCCGGGACCGGTCCGTCCTCGCTTCCATAGCGTCCGGCGATCTTGTTGTTCCGCGCCGTGAGCGTTCCCTTGACGTTGATCCAGCCGTTCGCCGCCCACATCGCCTGATCGCGGTTGTTCTCGAGCAGGTGCGCCGCGCCGTCGAGACTGATATTGAACGTCGCCCAGATTCCTCTGCCGGGATGGTTCTTCACCGTCAGGTCGCCGTCCACGAAAAGCGAGCCTCGAACCTTGAGTCCGCCCCACCCGTTGCCGCTGGCTTCAATGGTATTTGTGTGAACAACCTCGTTCGTCCTCAGCCCGCAGATCAAGCTGTTGAAACTGCGCTCCTTTGACACTCCGGCGCCGTTGTTGTTGAGCTCTGCGCGCCCCTTCAGTGTCACAGTCCCGACGAACGAAGAGATTCCATGGAAGGAATTGCCGTTAGCCCGGATCAGCGGAGCGTCGCCTGTATCCGTGGCCTCGATGTACAAGTGGCCGCCGCCGAGAAGGACGCCCGCACCGAGCCACGTGGGAGTGCCGTTCGAAAGAAACTCAAATTTCGCTCCCCTGAGCCGGACGCTGTTGTTTGCCAGGAGGCCGTGCAGGCTGTTGCCGTTCGCGGTGACGCTCGCTTCGAGATCGATCTCGCCTTCGCCGAAGTCGTCCGGGCTGTCGAGACGTATTCCGGAGCCGCAATTCCCCGATGCGGTCACGGTTCCCGTACCCCGGAGCCAGCCCGCCAGCCAGAGGCCTGCGATATCGGCATCGCTGCAATCAATCGAGCTCCTGTCGGTCGACGGCCCGTTGGAGCTGAAGATGCACTCGCCCCCGAGCGTGACATCCATTGCCGCCCGGACGCCGGAGCCCTTGTTGTCGGTGGTCGTCATCCAGGTCAGCCTGAGGTGGCCGCCGTCCATCCCGATCCCATTCCCCGTGAAGCCCGAAATGTAGAGCGCGCGCACAGACGATTGTTCACCCATCAGGTGAAGGCCGTCGGTCGTCGGCCCGGCGGCCGATCCCGACAGGCGGATCACCGGAACTGCGGTGGAATCGTAATTCGGCTGAGTAGAGCCGTCGATGGCGATATCATTGGAGACGGCCGGGTAGGGACTCTGCGGTTGGATGAAATACGGCTCCGGTCCCGGAATATT
>DATDQD010000099.1:0-5381 GCA_035292425.1 Bacteroidota bacterium | reverse complement strand
CACCGGTTCGACGTACCTCCCCGGCGCGTAGGATTTCGGGCCGACCGAATGGACCAGCTCCCCCAGCACGTTGTAGATGCCGATCGCCGCCGGGGCGGGCACCGGGATCTCGAACCCGATGAAGGCGAACCCGTTGGTGGGATTGGGGTACGACTGTCCCAGCGCGAACGACGCGGGAGGCAGGCCGCCGCCCGAGGTGTTGCGCGGCAGGATCCCCCTCCTGTAGAAGACCCCGGCTTCGGCGATCCACGCGAGGTGGGCTGCGGAGTCCAGCACGACCAGGGACGGTTCCCCGGCCGCGCTTCCCCCGGCGGGGTACATCACGGGGCAGAAGTTCTCCCCCTGGTCGTTGCTCATCCGTCCCCGGATCCCGCGCGCGCCGCCGATGTCCCTGTCCCAGACGACCATCACGAAATCACCGTCGGAGTCGAGCACCGCCTTGACGCTGCCGGGCTCGTCGGAGAGCCGGTTCCATGACCCCCAGGAGATCCCCCCGTTCCGGCTGAACCTGAACACCACGGCGCCGGTGTCCGTCCAGGTCGAAAAGAAAATTCCGCTGTCGTTCCGGGAGATGCCCGGGTATGCCGAACGGACCAGGTCCTCCGGGGAAATGATCGTCGGTCCGGACCACGTGCCGCCCGAATCGGGGCTGAGGTAATATCCCACTTCGGTCTGGCTCGCCCCGGGGGTCGGGCCGACGGCGTGGAAACGGTCGCCCGACACCTCCACGTCGGAGAGTCCCGGGATCCGTCGGGCGATGGTCACCCACGTCCGTCCGTCGTCGGTGCTCCTGAGGATCCCGAACGATGCCGTTTCGATCTCACGGTACCCGATATAGAGGTCCCGTCCGGACATGAAGAGGATTTCGGGATAGGCAGACCGGAGGACTCCCGCCGGCGCCGACCAGGTGGTTCCCCCGTCAGTGCTGGAAAAAAGGACGATCCCGAAGAAGGTGTCGAGGATCGCCGCGGCCGTGATGAAGACGCGGTCACCGTTCGACGCGACGTGCCCCGGGAGGGATTCGAAGGGGGAAAGGAGGCTGACGGGGGAGGAGAAGGACCCCCCGCCGTCGGTGCTTCTCGCGTACCGGAGGCCGGACTGCGAAAGCGTGCCCCCCGCGGTGGTATCGAGGCCGAACCAGAGGAGATGGACCGTGTCGCCGCGCACGGAAAGGTCGGGGAGTGTCGAGACGGAGGAGTCCGAGGAGACGCGGACCGGGGCGCTCCACCCGATGTCACACGCCGTCTGGGCCCTGCCATGCGCGAGCGCGACGGCGGAAAAAATGAGGGTGATGACAACGGTCCGGCTATTCATCGTCGTAGGGATTCTGGCGGTGTTCGGGTGACGCCGGGTAACTCAGCCAGTATAACGATTCTCCCGCTGTTCCACAAGTTGCCGCCGGTGATGCGGCTTGCATCGCGGGTGGAATTACAGTAAGTTTGCAGCCATGAAGAATGGCCGAGCGATCCGGACGATCCAATCGATCCAGGCCAGCCGGACGGCCGTCACCGGGGGTCGGCATTAATCGCGACCAGGCTCCCGGGGCGGGCGGGGCGGCGCGGGCGACGGCACGGTCCGGAAGATTTTCTTTTATCGACGCGCTCCGGGGTCTGGCGGTCGTCTTCATGATCGAGACGCACACCGTCAACGCCCTTCTCGATCCGGCCCTCCGCCGCGGGATCTTCTTCAACGCTCTGACCTATCTCAACGGGCTCGTGGCGCCGGCATTTCTCTTCTGCGCCGGGCTCGGCTTCGCCATCTTTCTCAGCCGGAAGAACGACGACATCGTGACGTTGGGGGGAGGCTTCCGCTCCTACCTGGGTAAATGCCTCTTCATCGTCATCCTGGGGTATTCCCTGCACGTGCCCTTCTTTTCGCTCAGGGGGATGATCGGGGCGGGACCCGAAGCCTGGACCGCTATGCTCCAGGTCGACGTCCTCCAGGTCATCGGCGTGACGCTTATCCTTCTCCTGGCCATCGCGGTGCTGGCGCGTTCGGCCCGTTCGAGAATCGCCTCGGTCCTGGCGCTGACTGCGGCCGCGCTGCTCTGGGGTTACCGCTATCCTGACGGGCCCGGAGCGGGACCGCCCGCATGGCTGCTTGCCTATTTCTCGAGGGACCTGTCGCCGCTCTTCACGATCGTCCCGTGGGCCGGTTTCCTCACGACCGGATTCCTGGCCGGGACATATTTTACGGTCGCTGCCGCTTCGGGGAGGGAAAAGGAGGCGATACGGAGCTTCGCGCTCATATCCTCCGGGTTCCTCGCGATCGCCCCCGCCGTGTCGGTCTTCACCAGATCCCTCTACGGGGCCGGGGATTACTGGTACTGGAGCGCGGAGTATTTCCTGGTCCGGCTCGGTTCGGTGGGCCTCGTCATGTGCGGGCTCTGGTTCCTGCTCAGGAAGGGAGAGGGGCCGGGTTCAGCCGTGCTCGGGGTTTTCGGGCGTGAATCGCTCCCCGTCTATTATATCCACCTGATCATCGTCTACGGGAAGGACTTCGAGTGGAGTTTTGTGCGGCTGATCCCCCGCGGAGGGGATTATTTCCTGTGCGCGGGACTGAGCGTGGTGCTGACCGGGGCGATGTACCTTTTCGGGAGGTGGTGGGGCGCGACGAAGCGCGCGTACCCGCGGGCCACGGCCTTCGCGGTGCGGGGCCTGGTGGCGGCCTCGCTACTCAGCTTCCTGTTTTCCTGATCTCCCGGCAGCGCAGTCCGGGCGGGTCGGGGCTTCAGGGCCTGGGGAGTTTCCAGGCGCGGAAGGCCTTCAGCGCCCTGTAATCGGTGAGGTCGTACTGGATGGGTGTGACGGAGATGTAATTCTTCCTCACCGCGATGACGTCGGTGTCGTCCGTGCTGTCGAGGACATCGAGCTTGCCGGTGAGCCAGTAATAGGTGTTGTTGTTCGGGTCAATCCGCACATCGAAGGTGTCGTCCCACCGCGAATTTCCCTGCCTCGTGATTCTGACTCCGCGGATCTGGGACGCCCTGACGGGTGGGACGTTCACGTTGAGGAGTGTCCCGGCGGGAAGGCCGGTCCGGAGCACGTGGTGCGCGAGGCGCCGGGCGAAGCGCGCGGCGGGTCGAAAATCGGCTTCGTCATAGGTCGTCAGCGAGACGGCGATGGAAGGTACATCGAGGAGCGTCCCCTCGGTGGCCGCCGATACCGTCCCGGAATAGATGATGTTCACCGCCGTGTTCGACCCGTGGTTCACGCCGGAAACGAGGAGGTCCGGCGGCGCTTTCATGAGCGATCGGATCGCGAGCTTCACGCAATCGGCGGGGGTCCCCTCCACGGCATAGCCGAAGAGGCGGCCGGCCTTGTGAAATTTCTTCACCCGGAGGGGGTAGTTCATCGTGATGGCGTGGCCGACGGCGCTCCGCTGCTTCTCGGGGGCGACCACCGTCACGTGGCTGATCTTCCGCAGCTCCACGACGAGCGCCGCGAGGCCCGGGGCGTCGATGCCGTCATCGTTCGAGACGAGGATCGATGGTTTCCGCCGGCTCCCGGGGGTGGATGGGATCAATAGCTTTCCCCCTTCGACGGGAACTTCCCGCCCTTCACGTCGGAGATGTACCGTCTGAACGCTTTCCTCATCGTTTCCGCCAGCTCTTCGTAGCGCCGGACGAACCGCGGCTGGAATTCCTCGGTGAGGCCGAGCATGTCGTAGACGACGAGGACCTGGCCGTCGCAATGGGGTCCCGCCCCGATGCCGACGGTGGGGATGGCAATGCTTTTCGTGACCCTGCGCGCGAGCTCCGAGGGGATTTTTTCGAGGACGATCGCGAAGACGCCCGCTTTTTCCAGGACCTTCGCGTCCCGGAGCAATTCCTGCGCCTCCCCGGGTTCCTGCGCTCTCACCTCGTAGGTACCGAATTTGTTGATGGCCTGGGGGGTCAGGCCGAGATGGCCCATGACCGGGATGCCGATCTGGACAAGGTGCCGGACGATCTCGGCGATATAACTCCCGCCCTCGAGTTTTACCGCGCCCACACCGACCTCCTTCATGATCCTTCCGGCGTTCCTGACGGCCTCGTCGAGGTTTGACTGGAACGACATGAACGGCATGTCCACGACGATCAACGCGTTTTTCACGGCGCGCTTCACCGCCTTCGCATGGTAGATCATGTCGTCCACCGTCACCGGGAGGGTGGTCTCGTAGCCGTGCACGACGTTGCCGAGAGAGTCGCCCACGAGAATAATATCGACGCCGACCTGGTCGAGGTACCTCGCCACGAGGTAGTCGTACGCGGTGAGCATCGCGATTTTCTCCCCCGCCTTCTTCATGGTCATCACGGTCTTGGTCGTGACGACCCTCGGTTTCTGGGCCGCCGGCTTTTTTTTCATCTGCATCTTCCTACGCCTGGAGTGTGAGGGATGACGGTACGGCTCCGGGCACCTCCGGAGTCCCCGGATTCTCCGGTGTGCGACTGAAATAAAGTTCAAAACCGGCGGCGAGGGCCCCGGCCGCCTCTTCGAACGTGACGGGGCGGCCGAGAACGGTTTCCGCCTCGGTCGTCCGGGATGCAAGGTCGGCCCCGATGCCGTCGGCGGATCGGTGGCCTGCGGGGCGCACGAACCGCGCGAGGTCCCTGTGCCGGGTGCCGAGCAGAAAGGACCCGTGCTGGAGGACGGTCCGGCCGAATCGTCGCTGGGCGCTGCCGACAATCTTCCTGCCGCCCACCTGTATCTCCGATTTCACCGAGAAGGAGAAGCAGGGGATGCCGGCGGCGGTGCCGTAGGCCTGCCTCAGGTCGCCGCCGGAGCAGCTCAGTTCGGCAGGAATTCCCATGGCGCGGATGCCGACGATGAGCGCCTCGTTGATCATCCTGTAGATCGCGCGGGGCGGACCGCAGGAGAGGGGGATGACGGCGCAGTAGGTGACCTCGTGCCAGTGCAGGATGGCCCTGCCGCCCGTCGGCCTGCGGACCAGGTCGATCCCGGCGCGCGCGAGTCCCTCGGCGTCGAAGTCTTCTTCTTGCTGGTGATACCCGATCGATACGGCCGGCGGCTCCCACCCGTAGATCCTGACGGTCGGCGGGATCCCGCCCCCTTCCAGCCGGCGGGCGAGCGTTCCGTCCCGGGACATGTTGGCCGCGCCGGCGGCCTTACCCTCCGTGAGGGTGCGGAGGGTCATCGACGGTACCCGATGATTCCGCGCTTCGACTTTTCGATGAATTCCACGAGGCGGGTGATTTCCTCCGATGCCGGCAGCTCGGCCCGGATGCGTTCGAGTGCCTGGCTGACGTTGAGGTTCGACTCGTACACGATCTGGTAGGTCCGGCGGATGAGGTCGAGCGACTCGCGCGAAAAATTCCTCCGCTTCAGCCCGACCAGGTTCAGGCCCTGGAAGACCAGCGGTTCCTGCCCGGCGAGGATGTA
>DATDQD010000098.1:0-3611 GCA_035292425.1 Bacteroidota bacterium | reverse complement strand
TGGGACCTCCTGCGGCGCGGGTCGCGCGAAGAGGATATCCGGCAGGCGCAGGCGACCATGGAAAATCTCGGGCTGGATTACGGCCGCGCGCAGGGACTGTATCGGGACAGCCTCATCTCGGACAAGGAGCTGAGCGACGTCGGGACGCGGTTCACCGTCGCGAGGGAGACGTACGAAAAACTGAAGAACGGCCCGCTCCCGGAGGAGATCGAACGGGCGCGCGCGCAGTACGAGCAGGCCATCGCCCAGGCGAACCTGGTAAAACAGAAGCTGGATGATTCGCGCGTTGTCTCGCCTGTCAACGGCGTGGTGACGCTGCGCGCGGTCGAGGAGGGGGAGATGGTGCAGGCGGGCTCCGCGATTGTGAGGGTCAGCGTGCTCGAGAACGTGCGCCTGGTGATTTACGTCCGGGAGGTGGAGCTCGGGAAGATCCGGCTCGGCGACGAAGCCCGCGTCACGATCGATGCCTGGCCCGACAAGGTGTTCAGGGGGAAGGTCATTTTCATCTCGCCCACCGCGGAGTTCACGCCGAAAAACGTCCAGACAAAGGAAGAGCGGGTGAAGCTCTCCTTCGCGGTCAAGATCGAGGTCGAGAACCCGGGCGGGGAGCTCAAGCCCGGCATGCCCGCCGACGCCGTGCTCGGGAATGCCTCACACTGACGCCCCCGGTCCGCCGGCAGCCGCCGGCCCGGCGACCGGTCCGGCTGCCGGCCAGGCTACCAATAGAGCGCCCGTCATCACCACAACCGGACTCTCCCGGTCGTTCGCCGACGTCGTGGCCGTCCGCGGCCTGGACCTCACCGTCAACGCGGGGGAGATGTTCGGCCTCGTCGGCCCCGACGGCGCCGGGAAATCCACCATCATCCGGATGCTCTGCGGGATCCTGACCCCGGGTTCGGGCACCGGGCAGATCCTCGGGCTTGATATCATAAAAAACCGCGCCGCGCTCAAGCGGGATATCGGTTACCTCTCACAGAAATTCACCCTCTACGGCGACCTCTCGGTGGACGAAAACATCGAGTTCTTCGCCGAGCTCCACCGCGTCTTCGACTACGGCGAGCTGCGCGAACAGCTCCTGGAATTCACGCAGTTGAAACCCTTCCGCGACCGGCTGGCCGACAAACTCTCCGGGGGAATGAAGCAGAAGCTCGCGCTCATCTGCACGCTGATCCACCGCCCGAAGATTATCTTCCTCGACGAACCGACCACGGGGGTCGATCCGGTCTCCAGGCGCGAACTCTGGGGGCTCCTCCAGAAACTGAACTCCGACGGCATGACGATCATCCTCTGCACCCCCTACCTCGACGAGGCGGAGCGCTGCGCGCGGGTGGCGTTCATCCACGGGGGGGAACTGCTCAGGGTCGATACCCCGGAAAACCTCCGCCGGATAATTCCGGGCCGCATGATCGAAATCGTCTGCGACGATCCGCGCCGGGCGATCGACCTCCTCGACGCGCACGGTGAATACCGGCGCTCGCAGGTGTTCGGAGACAGGATCAGGGTGATGGTCGGGGGCGGGGAGTCCGGGGGTGAAGCCGGTCCCGGCCCCTTCGGCCCGATCGAATCGGTCCTTGCCGGGGGCGGTCTCCGCGTCACCTCGTGGCGTTTCGTCAAGCCCGCGCTCGAGGACGTGTTCATCTACCTCATGCTGATGGAGGACTCTCCGGTACCATGACGACGGCCGGCAACGTACCAGCGATCCTGGTCGAGGGACTCTCCAAAAAATTCGGGTCCTTCAGGGCCGTGGACAATCTTTCCTTCGAGGTCAGGGAGGGTGAGATCTTTGGATTTCTGGGCGCCAACGGGGCGGGCAAATCCACGACCATCCGCATGCTGGTCGGCCTCCTCGAACCCTCCGGCGGCAGGGCCACGGTCGGCGGGTTCGACATAATGAAGCAGACCCGCCTTCTCAAGGCGGGCATCGGGTACATGTCGCAGAAATTCTCCCTCTACGACGACCTCACGGTGGAACAGAACATCCGGTTCTTCGGGGGTGTTTACCGTCTCCCGGAGGATGTCATCAGGACGCGGCTCGGCTGGGTGACGGAGATGGCGGGACTCCGCGGAAAGGAGAACGCCCTCACGGGAACGCTCTCCGGCGGATGGAAACAGCGCCTCGCCCTCGGCTGCGCGATCCTGCACAAGCCGCGGATCGTCTTCCTCGACGAGCCCACGAGCGGCGTGGATCCCGTCTCGCGCAGAAAATTCTGGAAGCTGATCGGCGACCTCTCGGAGGAGAAGACCACCGTCCTCGTCACGACCCATTACCTCGACGAGGCGGAGTACTGCCACAGGCTGCTGATGATCCACGCGGGGAAGGCGGTCGCGGCGGGGAGCCCGGAGGAGCTCAAAGCGCGCACCATCAGGGCGCCCATCCTGGAGGTCTCGTGCGACAGGACGGTGGAGGCCTTCGAAAATCTTCGTTCCAGGCCCTTCGTCCTCGACGCCTCGTTGTTCGGCACGACCATCCACGCGATGGTAAAAGAAGAGCGTGAGGGGACCCGGATGATCCGCGAGAGTCTCGCCGCCGGCGGGATCGCCGTCGGGCGGATCGAATCGGTCCGGCCGTCGCTCGAGGATGTCTTCCTCCACGTCCTGCACGACGTCTCGGCCTCCGCGGGAGTGAAGTCGTGATCAGGGCGATCAAACCGGTCGTGGTGAAAGAGTTTCGGCAGATCAGGAGGGACCCCACCTCCCTCGGCCTGCTGATCGGCCTCCCGGCGGTGCTGATCATTCTCGTCGGATACGCGCTGAACTTCGACGTGAAGCATTCGCCGATGGTGGCGATCGACTGGGACAATTCCCCGCGGAGCCGCGAGTACCTGGAGAAGTTCGCGCATACCGAGTATTTCCGGTACGACGGGAAGGTGGGTTCGTACCGCGACGTTGAACGGCTCTTCCTCCGGGACCAGGCGAAAATCTGCCTCGTCATTCCGCGCCGCTTCGGGAGCGACCTTGAAAAGGGAAAGGACGTCCCGGTCCAGCTCCTGGTGGACGGCTCCGACGCGAACACCGGCCTCCAGGCGATGTCGAACGCTTCGAGGATCACCGCGGACTATTCCAGCCGCGTACGCCTGGCCGCCGCCGAGCGGTCCGGACGGAGGCTGGCGGCCCCCGTCGATTTCAGGCCCCGCGTCTGGTACAACGAGAACCTGGTCTCATCGAAATACCTCATCCCGGGGCTGATCGGGCTCATTCTGGTCCTGACGGCGGTCGTCTCGACCTCCCTCACCGTCGTGCGGGAAAAGGAACGGGGCACGATGGAACAGATTATCGTATCGCCCCTCCATCCCCTCCAGCTGATCCTCGGCAAGACGATCCCGTACCTGATCATCAGCCTGGTGGCCGCCACCGCGATCCTGATCCTGGGATATTTCCTCTTCGACATCGTGATCGAGGGGAGCCTCCTGCTGTTGTACGCCGCGATCACGATCATGATCGTGGGGGCGCTGGGGCAGGGGCTGCTGATTTCGTCCGTCACCGATTCCCAGCAGGTGGCGTTCATGATGGCCATCTTCAGCTCGCTCCTGCCGTCGTTCATCCTCTCCGGTTTCGTCTTCCCGATCTCGAGCATGCCGGTGGCGCTCCAGGTCCTCTCGAACGTCGCGGTG
>DATDQD010000097.1:0-6471 GCA_035292425.1 Bacteroidota bacterium | reverse complement strand
GTCCAGTCGAACGCGCCGGCGGCCGCGGGCACCGTGGTGACATATGTCCATGACCCACCGCTGTCCGGGGAAAATTCGATCGTCAGGCTGTCGAAACTGACGGAGGTCCAGGAGATCATCCTGAGCGAGCCGGCGTCCCACGCCTCCCCGCCGTTCGGGGCCGTCACGGTCAGGTAGGCGTTCGTGATCGTGAAGACTGAATCGCTCGTCCCGACCGTCTGGGTGAACAGGGCATCGGAGATCCTGACCAGGCACGACACCGAAAAAACCGACGGGGTCGTCCAGAGATACGGCGACTGCGATGCCGGGACGCTGTCGGCGATCCCGGTCCACGACGCGCCGTTGTCGATGGAGTACTCCAGCCGCACGTAATAGAGCCCCGTCGCAGTCCAGGCGATGGCGTACACTGAATCGTCCAGCCAGTAATTGCCCCCGTCCGGCTGGAGGACGTCGATCGAGGTGGGATACTGGTATTTGTACAGGCCGTTCGACTGGAGCGCCAGGAGAGTCAGCGAGTCGAGGGTAAGCAGGCCGTAGTTGAACAATGCCCCGGGCGTCAGGCCGCTGTTGATTTTCGTCCAGTTCGTTCCCGAATCCCTGGAGACGTAGATCCCGAGGTTCGCCGTATCACCCGTGTAGGTCCCGTAGTAGACATACCCGGGGTGCACCGGGGAACAGGTCACCCACCACGCATCGCGGTTGCCGGAGGGGACGATCAGCGTATGCCAGGTCTCCCCCCAGTCCGTGGTCTTGACCATCCCCCCTCCCCCGCCGAATTTGCCGGCATACGCCACCCTCGGGTTGAGCGGATCGATCGCGACGCTCGGGATCTCGCCGATGGTGGAATAGACCTTCCGCCAGGAAGCGCCGTGATCGGCGGTCTTCCAGATTCCCGAAAGGTTATCCCCGACGTACATCACGTTGGAGCTGTCCGGACGGATCGAGGCGTCGCACCAGGCGTTGAAGCCGCGCCCCGAGCAAACGGTGTCCCAGCTCGAACCGAAATCCAGGGAGCGGTAGAGGGTGTCGAGTCCCATCGTGTAGACGGTGTCGGGATGATGGGGGGAAAATTCGACCGGCTGGCCGTAATAGGAGAAGGTCCCGGACCACGTTTCGGTCCACGTCGACCCCCCGTCCGCGGTTTTCATGATGCGGTCGGGGAACCCGACGCTCGATTCAACGCCGACGAGCATCTGCAGTGTGTCGGCCGGGCTGACCGAAACGGACTTCACGATGCCTCCCCCGGTCACCAGGGCCCCGTAGTTCGACCAGGTGTACCCCCGGTCGCGGCTGATGTAGATCCGGTTGCCCCCCGCCGCGGCATAGAGGATGTCGCTGTTCAGGGGGTTCGAGGACAGGGGATTCCCCAGGCCGGGTCCCGAGATCTTCTGCACCCAGCTCTGCCCGGGGAGCCCTCCGGCCAGCAGAGCCGTAAGGCAAAGCAGTATGACCCCGATACGCACTTCAGCACCAGGCGACGGTTTTCGCGGTCGCTGTCCTCACCGGATGAGCAGCATCTTCCGGACGGCCGTGAATGAACCCGCCGTCAGCCGGTAGAAGTAGACGCCCGAGGCCAGGTTTTCGGCCGAGACCGTCGCGGTGTGATAGCCCGCATCCTGCCGCGCGTCCACGGGCCTTGAGACCTCTTCGCCGAGGGAATTGTACAGGACCAGGCTGACCCGTTCGGCCCGGGGCAGCGTGTACTTCACCGTCGTGACGGGATTGAAGGGGTTCGGATAATTCTGCATCAGCGCGAATTCCTCCGGCACTCCCCGCGATCCGGCCACGAGCCTGAGGTTCGATGCCTGCTCGCGGCCGATGGTGCGACTGCCGGTCCCTTCGATCGGGTAGAGCGATTCGGGCGCGCCTTCGCCGGAAGAGGACGCCAGAGCATACAGAATGTTGTCCACTCCCCTGACATTCCATCGTATTGTCACCGGGTACCGGGCCGAGAGGATTCTCACCGGGAAGGACGCCTCCGGGCCCGCGTTCGGGTCATGCAACTCCACCATCGAACCGGAACCGAACCGCGCGTCGAACCCGGCGTCCGGAGGAACGGGGGGCAGCTCGAAGATTCCGGGAGAAGGGCTTTCGTCCGCGCGTTCGCCGAAGTACAGGATCTGCGATCGCCCGGCGCCGTCCTCGATGACCAGGGAGCTCAGTTCCGCCAGGTCGTCCCTGGAAGAGGCCTTTGGCAAACCGCCCGGGACATTCGACGGAACGTTCAGGTGCATCGTTCCGGCCGCGTTCGTCTTCACCCAGTATCCCCTGCCGGGGATGAGGGAGTCTGCGATCACGTACCCGGTATCGTCATAAGAGAAGAAATTCGTGACCAGGATGGAACCGGGATCCGTCGTGATGGAGGAAACGGGGGTGATGAAGGAGTTCGGGCCGATCAGGTTCCATCGCTGGAAGACCCCGATCGTATCGGTGGAATCCGGGTTGCCGATGATGCTGTGGGCCGATGCCGACGCGATTTTCACCCAGTAGCCGATCCTGTTCTCGAGCGTGTCTTTCCCGACGAATCCTCCGTCATAGCCGTAAGCCCGGGACTGGAGCAGCGCCGACGGGAAGATCCCGAGGAGCGAGTTGTCGGGGACGTACACGGGGAGCGACATGAGGTTCCACTTCTGGAACAGGTGGTAGGCGAAGGCGAAATTGGCGACGTCGGGATGAAAGGCGATGCCCTGAGCGGTCGTGAAGCCCATCGGACCGATCTTCGTGCCTCCCCCGGTGAGCGTATCGATGAGGACCAGTTCGTTTTGCGTGGTACCGGTCCCGATCAGTCCGAAGAGGGTGCCGTTCGCGTCGAACGCAATGTCGACGGTCTGCACGCCGAAACCGGTCGTGCCGACGAGCGTCGGGGTGCCCGACGGAAGATCGATTTTATAGATGCCGTCGACCGGGGAGCCCCCCTTCACGCTCGCCCAGAGCTCCCCTGTTACGGGGTTGAAATCGATGCCCGCGATCTGCTTGCCGGTCGAAGCGGCCAGCGTCGGGGTTCCCGTGAGGGGATCGACGGAATAGATGCCCCCGGTAATCCGGCCGACGTAGATGGTGTCCCCGTGGAAGGTCATCCCCTTCAGGAAGTTGAGCGGGATCTGGGCGATGGAATGCGCGTCCGCAAGGGAGCTGTTGACCCTGACCAGGTCGTACACCGCCGCCGTCGTCGCGGAGTTCGTGGCGAGACCCATCAATTCCCCCGTCGTCGGGTGGACCCGGATATTCAGCAGCTGATTGAATCCGGAGGGCCCGATCGTGGAGGTCGACGCGTCGATGGGGTCGACGGTACGCAGACGGCCGAAATCCAATATGCCGGAACCGGCGTACATCGTGCCCGAAACGGCAGGATCGACGATGAAGCCGTTTCCGTAGACGGTGAGCTTGAGCGACGGGTGGACCGTATCGTTGCTGTTGATCATGATCGAATCGGCGAATGACCCGCGGTTTTCCGGGACGAACCGCACCCAGAGGGTCTCGATTTCGAAAGTCGCAAGCTTCAGCGGGTACGCCGGGGCGCTCACGAGCCGGAAATTAGAGTCGGGCAGATCGATCGAGCCGACCTCCAGCGTATCGATGCCGTTGTTCGTCAGCGTGAAGGAGAGGCTGTCGCTCGAATCCGACACCTCCACGGTTCCGAACGCCAGCGACGTGACGCCGGAATTGATATACGCGCCGGGCAGCGGCCCCATCTTGACCATCCCGATCCGCGTTTCCCAGTCGTTGACCGCGACCGCGAACTCGGTATTCACCCAGATGGCGAGGGAATCGGCGGGATCGAGGGCGATGCCCATGTAATCGCCCCAGCGGTTGCGGCCGCCCCCCACGACATCGTAGTTCCCCACTCCCTCCGCCAGGAGGATGCTGGAGGAGAGTCCCGGCGGATCGATGTCCTTGTGCCCGGCGACAAATGCGCCCGGGTATTCCGTCAGGCCGGATCTGGTATAGGTGATGACGATGTTGTTGTCGGCGTCCGCCATCAGGGCCGGGTAGCTGTGCCAGTATCCCTCGGCCCCCATGGCCACGTCTTCAAGGTTCGTCGATGTGTGGGGATTGACCCGGACGTAGTGCACGGAAGAATAGGCATTGCCCGTCCCGCTGGCGATGGAATGGACCATCCAGAGCGAGCTGTCCCTGTAGACGGCCTTGTGCCGGATGGCGTTGCCGCCCGTTTCGAGCGGGGTGCCGCCGCCCAGCTGGCCGGCGTTGGGCGCCGACAAGTATTCGACGACGGGGATATTATCGGCCGTGATGGTCGGCGTTCCGACGGGGTCGAGAATTTTCCAGACCGTGAAGAACGTGCCAGGGTTGTAGGGGGCCGCGTTCACCATGTAGTGCTCGCCGGGAGACCCGTAGATGATGGACGGCCGGATGCCGTCCAGGACGATGAGGGAGTGATCGGGTTCTCTGAAGTCCCAGAAGTCCGTCCAGGCCGCCGGGCCGGCGTCGTTGCTATGGAGCTGTGTTTTTTCAATGATGCGGACGCGGGAGTGGAACGTGGTTGCGCCGAACTCACGCGTCGTGATGTAAATCGCCAGTGAATCGTACCCCATCTGCGGATAATCGGGCAGGTTTCCCGTGAGCGAATCACCAAGACCGGCCGGGAGGGACCAGTTGTACCACGTCCCCATCGGGTCGTCGTCGTCGGAGACTGAAATCAGGAAACTGTACGGCGGGCTGAAATTCCCCCCGGCCATGATCCACCGGCTGCTAAAATGATCGTAGAGGATCTGGGGGTCGCTGAATCCTACCGGTGAGGCGACGTTGGCGAACCATGCGCTCAGGCTGCGGGATTCAAGGAGCGTCCCGTCCTTGTCCCACACCATGAACGACGAGTTGACCATGCCGATCACATGGTTCGGTCCCGCCGCCATGATCGGATCCGGGGGAATGAAGCCGGTGCTTGTATTTCCCTTGAAGTTTTTCAGTATGACCGGCTGGGCCGTCGCAACGGGAGCCGCGCTGAGGGAAGGATCTTTGAAAAAGTTCGATCCGGCGGGAGCCGCCGCGGGCCGGACGTCGGCCGGTGCGGGAAGGAGGGCAATTTCCCGGTTCTCGGCCGCCACGCGCGGTTCCCGCCCGATGGCGAGCGGAACGTTCTGCCCGCCGAGCAGACTGAGAACGATGGAATCGCCTGCGGCGATGGACCCAGTTTTCGGACCCGCGTAGAGCGGATCGGGAACCGACTCATAAACGTCCAGGACGAGGTCTCCCCCCGTGGGCACGCCGCCGCTGGGACCGCCGCCTTTCCATTCGGCAACATGGAGGTAATACGTCACGCCGTTCTGAACTTCATAACCGATGATCGCCTGGCGGATTGTACCGGGATTGATATCGTCGTTGCAATCCACTTCGATCAGGGCTCCGCACGAGCCGGTGTAGAGGCCGAGCGCCACATCGTAATCAGCGGGCGTGCTGGCGGCCGTGCTGAATTTCACATAACGGGTGGCATCGGCCGTGTACACGAACCACACCGTCTTCCCGCCGCCGGAATCGGCGCAGGCAAGGATCGGGTCGGTCGGATCGGGCGTCGCAAGCCTGGAGTTCTGCGAATAATTGAAGGGCAGACCCGTCACGGTGACCGCCCCGGCGCACGAGTCGTTCGCCGGAATCTGGGCGATCGCGTCCGGGGTCGCGACGAGGAGGAAGAAGGCGAGAGCGGAGACGAAGCGGTAGATGAAAATGTTCATCGGGAATCTCCTATGGTGGTGAAGGTGGAACCGATAGTCCTGCGGTGGCGGATACTGACCGTCGGGGGATAAATATTAACTGAGTATACTCAATTCGACGAAAAAGGTCAACCTCCACCCTTCCTATTCGACATCCTACCGCCTTTTTCAAGCGGAGAGAGAAGCCGGGGATTCGCCGAATCGGTAAGCCCGTGGAATCAGGGGAGGCCGGGGAGGCAACATCCACAGGTCCGCCGCACCGAATTGAACCGGATTTGGGAAAATCGGGTAAGAAACAGCACCCCTGCCGCACCTGCCGCAAAACGGCTGGTGAGGCGGCATGGATACCGTCATGGGGCTGCGATCACTTCAGGTGGAGAACCTTCCGAACCGCCGTCAGCCCCCCGCTTCGCAGAACGACCAGGTAGACACCTCCCGCCACGGGCAGGCCCTCCGGTCCCCGCGCATCCCAATCGATGGAATGGTGTCCCGCATTTCTGAAACCCCTGGCGAGGGTGGCTACCCGGCGGCCCGTCAGGTCGACAATATCGATTTCGACCTCGCCGGCAACCGGCATGAATATGCCGATGGTCGTCGCCGGATTGAATGGGTTCGGGTAGAGGTCGGTGAATTTCGGCCCGACCGGACCGGGCGTGTCCCGTGCGATCCGGATCCGCAGAATCTGGTCTGCCAACGGGGGAAGCATTTCAGAGCCCGATGACCGCGGCGGCTCCCCCCGCCCCTCCGTTCGGCCGTGCGGAGAGAACTCCAGGCCCCAGCCCGGTATGGCGTCGAGGTCCCA
>DATDQD010000096.1:0-40547 GCA_035292425.1 Bacteroidota bacterium | reverse complement strand
GTTTCCTTTTTGCCATTCACCGCCGAAGGTGCCCGACTCGAGCGCGTCGCCCTCCATCCCCGGCCCGGGCGGATCGATCCACGGGGCGTGCACGATGGTCCGGTCGGTCATGGCCCCGATCATGACCGTGTCGCTGTCAGTATAAACAGGCGGGAAGGGGACGAGGACGTTGAAGATATTGCATTGGACGATGACGAGCCGTGGAGCCGACGCGTGGTTTCGGACCACGCTGACCGGATAGACGGTGTCGCCCACGAGTGAGAAATAGGGCTCCGGTCCGGTGAGGTCCCGGTCAACGGGCGTCTCCATGTCGGCCATGAGATAGCCGGTATAGAGGAGCTCGGTGGAGTCGGGATCCATCTGGGCGAAGGATGGTGCGAAGGGGAGTAGAACACACAAAATCAACAGGCATGTTCTCATGATAGCCTCCTGATATATGATGAATGATAAATGATATATGATGAGAAGAACTTTTTCGAGATGATCAGTCCGCCGTCCCGGGAGGCCGGATGAGCTCTGTTACAAGATGATCCCGCATGAAAGGAGATCTGCGTGCCGACAGGATTTCCACAGCCTCACAGGCCGGGAAGGAGAAATGCTCGGAGTTACGATATCCGGATGATGAGCGATGAGAAACCGGATACTGGGAAGGTACGGTCCATACCTGAGAAAGTCAATACCGCGACCCCGAAAGCATACCAACTGTGTCGTAACTCTTTAAAAATGTCAGGTTTTGGACTCGATAGAAATGTCCGTATAAAGTGGCAATTTCGGGCATTCCACCACAGGATGGAGACCCGGAAAGATGCGCATACTGACGATGAGCGCCAACGAACGAGATCGCTTGAAGTCGATCGGGCAGGTGAACGCCCGTCGGCTCACGGTTGACGAAGCTGCCACCACCCTGGGGCTGGGGACCCGTCAGCTCTACCGGTTGCCGGCACGCTACCGGGCGGAGGGTGATCGGGGGCAGATCACGCGCGGATTCAATGTCCTACGAGAAATAATATGACCGGTAAGGTTTAATGACCCTTCGATGATTTTCTGCCGATATATGAAGTGGATGAACCAATCACTATCAGAGAATATGGGAGGGTGATGATGCATCAATCTGAATACCTGAACCGGCGGATGTACGATACGACATAATCTATTTCCACACTCTTCAAGCTTCCATTCCACGACGGCATGAGGGAAGATCGATTAACACCTCTTCCACCCTCATTGATTGTCTCGATCAGTCTCTCATCGCTCAGCGCGTTCATGTAGATGGAATCGGTAAAATCCCTTGGTTTCGTGTCCAAATTGAAGGCATTGAAACCATCGCCTTTCCCTTCCTGACCGTGGCAGACGGCGCAATACTTAGTATAAAGTTGTTTGCCTTGTCGCTCCTCGTAGGTGAGCAACGTTCGCAAGTCCTTTACGGATGTCTTGTCCTCTGAATGTGAACGGTTCTCTGAACAACATACGATGCTCAATGATAAACAGACCGCTGGCACTATTCTGAGACGGGTTATTCCACGATAGATTTTCATATCGCCGAATTGTGCATGCACATCGCGTCGCACACCTCCCGTAATCTCCGCTTTGATTGGCGTGGAGTACATTTCAAATGCGTTCATTCACTGAACCGTCATGAGAAACGCCGTTAGCGCCTCAGCCTCTTCATCCGATAAATGATTGTCGGGCTCGATCGATTCCGGCTTAAAGGCCCGGGGGTTTTTCAGCCAGTGGAAAATCCAATTTGGTTTCAGTCTGGAACCGATCTTGTCCAGGGGGGGGCCGACATATCCGCCTTTCTGTCTGAGCTGGTGACATGCATGACAGCCGTACTTTTCGAAATACAGGATTTCCCCTTTTGCGATTTTGGTCTCATCGATCTCGATGTGACGCTCCAGGCTATCTGCAAGGAATACCTGTTCCATATAGTCGACCAGCACCCTGATTTCTGACTCCGACAGGAACAAGTTCGGCATCCTATCAGTCAAGACCGGTCGGAGTGAATACGGCACTTTGAAGTAATCTTCTATCCATTTTCTCTGAGCCTGGCTCGCTTCGAGTGTCAGATCGGTTGCGATCAATCTGCCCCGCCCGAACATCGTGTGACATCCAAAACACGCCAGATCATCCACCAACTTGCCAAATTCTCCCTGAGGTTGGTAGGATCTGACCTGAGCCGGACGGACGATGAATTCCCCGGGTAACTGGTCACTGATGTTGCCGAGTAAGGCCGTTGTGACAGCCTGCGCCTCCTCGTCGCTGAATTCATAGCTGGGCATCTTCATGGAGGACGAGAAAGAACGGGGGGCTTTGAGTTTTGTGAAGAGATACGCGGGAAGCGATTGCCCGATTGTCGACTCGCCGAAATCAATCTCGTAGATTTTCTTGTCGCCGACAAAGGTGAGTTCCGGCGCCATCTCTTCCGCTTTCAGCATCCCCCCGAGTTGGTGGCATCCGCTGCAGTTGTATTTCTTGTACAATGCAAGACCTTTTTCATAAAATGCCGGGTCGCGCGCGTAAGACGTATTTTCCCCTGTTTCCCCTTCCGTGAACTCACTCTGCATGTAGGCGACAACTCCGGCAAGCTCATTTTCGTTAAAACGGTATCTCGGCATTTCGACGCCCGGCTGAAGCCGTTTGGGGCTCTGAACATAATTAAACAGCCATTTCATGTCGACCTTATCGGCGACCTTACCAAGATCGGTCGCCCCGGATCCTCCTTTCCCGTTAACAGGATGACAACTGATACAGCGGGCTTCCCGAAATCGTGTCGAGCCGAGATCGATCGACTTCTCTCTCTCTGCATCAGTCGAAACCGCCAGTTGAATCGGGACTGGATGTAATACAACCCCCCCGGGAAATTTGGTGAATGTCATCAGAAAGTCGGCCAGGAGATTTGATTCCTCATTCGACAACATGAAATTTGGCATTTTCGTCCCGGCGAAATACGCTTTCGGGTTCTTCAGCCAATTCACCAGCCAGGTCCGGTTCACCTTCGATCCTATACCGTCAAGAGCGGGAATCCAATGTTTAGGGTAACCGTCGATCGTGTGGCAGCCCGCACAGTTGGACTCTTCAATGAGCTTTCGACCCGACGTGAGGATCGGTGCTTGTGGGACCCGCTTTTCTTTATGACACTTGGCGCATGAGGCCTCCATGAATTCGCGTGGAAAGATGGGCCTGTCCCAGTACTTCACTCTGCCGACGGATTCTTTGAATGTCGTCGAGAGACCCTGACCCTCGTGACAAATCGTGCAGCCGAACTCTTCAATGTCGTGGTAGATGTGGGGGTGCGTCCGGAACGGTTGACGTGATGCGCGCAGGGCTTCCTCCTTTAAACCGAGGTGACAAGTGACGCAGCGATCAATTTTCTCAAGGTTTCTCACCCAGAGCTGTTTGATGCCGATGTCTGCCGGTTTGACGCGCTGCGGCAGCGTCTTGATGAGATCGTTGTATTCGTATTGATACCGCTTCCACTCACGGAAATAATCTTTGACCGGCACAATGGCAAGGACGATCAGAAACGTCAGACTCGAAGCCGCAAAATATTTCATAAGGCCCGGCACCTCAATATATTCCTTCCCAGGGGACCGTCCAGCTCCACTCCGGGCCCCGGAACAGTGTACCGATTGTCGTAAGAACGACGGCGATGATGATGAACCACGTCATGATCCACCATGAAAGGGGACGGGAACCAAGCCAGCCGACGAGACCGGCTTCTTTCCTGGAAAAATACGGGATGAGCATCATGGCGGTAACTGCCAGCGTCGGGATCAGCAGGGAAAACACTTTGAACGCGACGAGGACAAGCGATAAAATTCCAACAACTACGATGACGCCGATGAACATTCGTTTCCTATGTTTTTTCCAGAGACCTTCGCGTTTGATATTGATCCGAAAGTATGGGATCACGATCAACGCGATGATTGCGAGCGCGGGGAGGATCACACCGCCTACCACGGGGGGGAAATAATGCAACAGCTCCTGCAGTCCGAGAAAATACCATGGTGCCTTTGCCGGGTTCGGCGTATGTTCGGGATTTGCAATCCACTCCAGGGGTGCATCCACCAGTAACGATATGACGGCAAGAATGATAACCATGATTTGAAAGGCGATGACCTCCTTGATGACGAGATTGGGGAATGTCATCACCATCTCTTCGTCATCAATGTTCACCCGGGCTGCGGTTCGACTTTTGACGAACGCTATCCGCCTGGGTGTTTTTTTACTGTCGGGGCTCGTGTCGATGGTAAAATCTTTGTCCATGATCGCTCATTCGATGATCCACCGTCGGGGATCGGCTTGTGATAATCCTGTCATACCCCGCCGTCCTTCCGCACTCTCCAAAAATGGATTCCCATCAGTATCACCGCTATCAGGGGGATGATGAAACAGTGCAGGACGTAAAACCTTACGAGCGCATTTTCACCCACGACATTCCCGCCCAGCAGGAGAAACGAAATCTTTTCCCCCAGCCCGAACGGCATCGCTCTCACCATGTTGGTTCCGACGGAGATTCCCCAGAACGATAGTTGATCCCACGGTAAGAGGTATCCGGTGTAGCTCAGGAGGATCGTCGAGACCAGAAGAAGAACGCCGATGACCCAATTGAATTCTTTCGGGGGGCGGTACGAACCCGTGTAAAAGACCCGAAGCATGTGGAGAAAAACAACCGCTACCATGGCATGCGCGGCCCAGCGGTGCATGTTCCTTAAGAATTGACCGGAAGAAACCACGAATTCCAAGTCCTTCATGTCCATATACGCTTGCGGTACCGATGGACGATAGTAGAGCATCAGCAGCGCCCCGGTGAGCGTGAGAACGATGAACAAGCCCATTGATATTCCGCCGAGTCCCCACGTGTAGGCGAATCTCACGGATCGCTTTCGTACCTTCGTCGGGTGGACATGCAGGAAGAAATTATAGAATATCATTTCGGCGCGTGTGCGGTTGGAGTCCGGCACACCGTGACGGAACATCGAGCGCCACACCTGGGTTCGGAAGATCCGTTCAAACATTTTTTTCATCGTCAATCCCTTACACCTTTAAAATTTCTTCTTCACCTCCCGGGACACCTTTGTCAATAACCAGTCGCCCCTGTTCATCCAGGGTCATGGAAAACCTCGGCAATGGTCCCGGCGCAGGCCCGTCGAGAACTTTTCCATCCTGTCCGAACTTGCTGCCGTGACAAGGACAGGCGATGATGCCGTCTTCCGGCTTCCAGTTCGCAATACAGCCGAGATGCGTGCAGATCGCGGACAGAGCATAGAAATAGCCTTCTCGTGCCCGGACGATGAAGACCTTCTGCTCTTTCAGCAACGTGACGGATGCTGGTGCATAATTCTCCGGAGAACCGGCCTTGAATTTCAATGAAGGTTCGAGCAAAACATTGGGGGAGAGAAATTGTGCGGTCAGGACAACACTGCCGGCGGCGGCAATGCCGATGGCGCCGCCCCCGACGACTTCGAGAAAATAGCGGCGCGTGGTAAGTCCGGTGGTATGCTTTCCGCGGGCATGCTCTTCGTTCATGATCATTCCTTCCTAATGGCCAATCGTTACCTCGGGTTTTGTCAGCGAAACGGTGTATCCTTCCATGGTAATGCATCCGACTGGACAGCGCATCGCACAGAGTCCGCAACGGATGCAAATGTCTTCATCTTTGATCATGACCGAACCCGTCGACGTTTCGGTTTCTCCTGTAAGCACGACGTCATATTCATTTTCAAGTTCGACGATCATCGATTGATCAACATCGACCCGATCGAGCACAACGAGATCGATACAGTTCTCGGGGCAAATATCCACACATCCGCCGCAGAGAATGCACTCCGTTCCGGTTCCCTCGCCCTCTGCCTCGAAAATAGTATTGATCCAGCAGTGGAGACAGCGGGACGCCTCCTCCCGGGCCTGGTGTTCGGTGTACGCGAGCTCCACCTGCGCAACCCCGATGCGCCGATCGATCGCCAGTGACGGAATGGGGATGCGGTGTTTCTTCTCATAGCCCCACTCACGGTTACAGTGTGCCTTGTCGTAGACAACGATTTCCACATCACGATCACCGGACTCCGGGGCGATTCGCTGAGCATCGTTCCCCGTGATATACCGGTGAATGGATTCAGCTGCTTTTTTTCCGTTGGCGACCGCATCGATGGCATTTCGTGGACCGAACGAGACATCGCCGCCCGCGAAGATGCCGGGTGCTGTAGTGGCGAGGGTGCGCGGATCGACTTTGATGGTGTTCCGTGGGGTGATCCCGATTTTATCTTCGGGTCGAATCCATGAAAGGTCGGATGTCTGACCGATCGCCATGATCACCGTATCGGCTTCCATGAACTTCTCCGTGCCCGGAGCGAACTTCGGATTGAAGCGGCCCTGTTCATCGAAGACCGATACACAATCGATCGTTTCAAATCCCACAACGCGGCCGTTGTGTCCGATGATTTTGCCCGGACCTTTGCGCGGATGGATCTGAATCCGTTCTTCCAATGCTTCGGTGATTTCCTCCCGTGAAGAAGGCATCTCCCGCCAGTCTTCGAGGCAAACCATGTGCACTTCCTTCGCGCCGAAGCGAACAGCCGAGCGGGCAACATCCAGCGCCTCGGCCACTTCCGTTACATGACCGACCTCGATTGTATCCTGCCGGGCAGCCGTCCGGGCGACATCGATCGCCACATTGCCGCCGCCGATCACGATGACCTTGTTCCCCAATTCGACACGGTAGCCAAGGTTCACATTAAGGAGAAAGTCGACGGCCCGGAGGACACCGTCAAGCTCGACACCTTCAATTCGCAGGTCACGGCTCTTGTGAGCGCCGATTGCGATAAAGATGGCGCGATAGCCCTGCTCTTCGAGGTCGGATAGTGTAAAATTCCGGCCGATGGCAGAGTTCAGTTTAAGTTCGACTCCGAGACTGAGAATACCGTTGACCTCAAGCCGGATCAGTTCCCGGGGGAGGCGGTACTCCGGAACACCGAGTCTCAACATTCCTCCGGCAACCGACTGGGCTTCAAATACCGTTACCTCATAGCCCAACAGGGCGAGATCATGAGCGCAGGAAAGTCCTGCGGGTCCGGCGCCCAGGACGGCGACTTTAATACCATTCTTCCTCACCGTTTTGCCGAAGACCTCTTTCAATTTTTCGAGGTCGATCATGCTTTCGACTCCGAAGCGTTCACACACAAAGCGTTTCAGCGCACGGATGGCAATGGGTTGATCAGCCTTGCCGCGCCGGCATGCGGGCTCACACGGCGCCGCGCAGATGCGTCCGCAGATCGAAGCAAACGGATTTGGACGCCGGGCGACGTGATATGCTTCCCGGTACCGACCTTCTTCGATCAGCGCTACATACCGGCCCGCTTCCGTATGAACGGGGCAGGCAGCCATGCAGGGAAAATTTGAATCAAGCCATTCGAGGTTGACGAATTTCACATGATCAGACATGTGCATCTCCCGACATCACGCCGCCCTTGATCCTTCCGAATGACCGGGGAATTACTTCGTTATCTCAAAATTCATCTCCATCTCTCCCGATTCAGGCACCGTGATTTCTTTCGCGTCACCCTTGAGTTTTTCATGCCAGATCTTTAAGGTGTATTTTCCGGGAGGAATATCCTTCAGGGCATAGCTTCCATCCTTTGCGCTGACCGCGTAGTACGGTGTTCCAAGAACAAGGATATACGCTTCCATCTCGGGATGGACGTTGCACAGCATCACGGGAATACATCCGGGCTCTTTAAAAGTATAAGACCGCACCTGCCCTTTGGGCCACGTACCAAGGTTGAACTTTTCGGCGCATTTTTCGGGGGTGAAGACATTGTGGAGTACGTCGTCGCTATTGAGATAGTCCACTGCCGTTCCCGCGAGGATCGGAAGAACGTGCGGTATGAACGTCAGGTTTTTTTGGTCCATCTTGGCGTGTTCCTTCGGGGGGTCGAATTTCTTCCCCGGGATCGAGTCGATGTAGACGACGGCGTCGCCGCCGTGTCTGGCTCCTTTGGCCTTAACCTTGCCTTTGATGTCTCCGGCGTACGCACCGCACACCAGACAAACAGAGAAACCGAGCAATGCGATGATCGCGTGTTTCATGAGGTTTTCCTTTCAATAAGACATTCACATGTTGACAATACGATCCGGGGGAGCGGAGGACACTGCTCCCCCGGATTTATCATTCACCATGCATTCATTAGATGCCAAAATTCATTTGCAGGACGAAAGTATCGTTATTCTCGTTCACGTCGTCCAGAAACTTTTTAAACTCCAGCATGAATTTTACGTTTGCCCGGGCGACGACCGTCACGCCGGGGATAACTGCATTCACGGGCTTGACGGCATCATTGTCGGTGTCTTTGTCCTCCCACTCATACCGCACGAGACCGATGAGCCACGGATAAAGGACATAGTTACCCTGGGCATAATACACCAGTGATTTGCGCTCAGCGGTATTCGGAATGTCGGAGTTCATCGACATCACCGAAGCGTTGGCGATGAAGCGGCCGTACCAGAGATCAACATCGCCGCCAAACACCGTAAAGTCTTCATCGTCTGCCCCCTCTTTTGATGCAATCCCCCTGTAAAAAAAACCGCCGAGGGTTATCGAGTTGTCAACGTAAAATTCCGATGCCTCGCTCTCCGCGCCCTCCGTACCCCCAATCTCACCCAACCCTCCGATCTTATAGGTCAGTTTCCCATAGACATCCTTTTGCGGGTTCAAATCGCTGATCCCCTGTCCGTTGACCACACCTGCCCGATAGGTGAAACCGCCCCGGTCCCCGGCGCCATTGGCGGCACCCCACACTTCCAGTCCGATCTGTTCATCGCGGAACCGCCATCCGTTCCGGGTTCTTAAACTCGCCATGTTGTAATGATTCCTGGTAAGCCGGAGATGTGTAGGCGTCGGATCGGCATTGACCATACCTACCCGCACATGAAAACCGGGGTCGGGATCGAATTGCAGCGCAAACGGGAACGCGATTTCCGTTTCATTGCCTTCATTCTCGACCTCAACCTCGCCAAAAAACGAAAAGTCTTCCCCTATCGTGCCGGCATAAAGCACTTCGAGTTCATGCGGGAATTCGAATTCCCACTTCACGCTGCTCAGTGCGCTGTAATTGATCCGGCCGACTGCAAGCACCGAGAGCGGCGAGGTGCCGGGCATATCACCCGGCCAGACGGCATCAGGCCATACTTTCTTGTAGCCTTCCGCTCCAAGACTGACCGGTTCTTCCTTCCGATAATTCTCATCGCCACCGGGATAACGGTAGCCGTTATTTTTAAACGCTTTACCGAATGCATTGAGCATCGGAAAGGCGTAGTGGCAGGTGCTGCAGCTGGTCTTGTACTTTCGCGAAAACGATGGGATGCCCCATCCGTCTTCGACGAAGAGCACGAGCAGGCAGGCGGCCGCCAGAACGCAGATCACAAAGGTCTTCATGGTGTTGTCCTTCCCAGGAGTTATACATGAGTTTAATTATACCGGCATTTTAGGTTCTGTATTCCGATGCGTCAAACATATTGACACGGCTTCCCGGAGCTTGTCAATGTTCAGAGGTTTCAGGAAGAAATAATCCGCGCCGGACGATTTAGCGTCGCATTCGCTGACGAGCTCCGGATATCCCGTGATGAGAATGATTGAAATCCCGGGATGCCTGCGTTTTACCTCCAGGGTGAGCTTGACGCCCGACTGTGCCTTGAGCCTGACGTCGGCAATGAGAACATCCACGCGACGCCGCTCAAGCATCCCCATTGCCTCATCCATACTCGAGGCGGCGATCATCTCACAGCGCTCTTTTTTCAGAAAATCGTTGAACGCGGAGAGAATATTCTCGTCGTCATCGACGACCAAAACCGTCGGTTTCCTCATTCCTGACTCCGGCTCGTTCCGATGTGTCTCTGGAAAGACAAGGACCGTGCCAGATCGTCGGATAAAAATGAAGCGTTGAAACGTGCCGGATTGGAGGAATTGGCGAAGAGCCGGTAGAGGCCGGATCGGATAGTGCCAAGAAAGAGTTTACACCGTGGCCAGTGTAAATTGGCGGCCCGGCGGAAAATCCGCGTGTAAATTCAGAAAAGCAGGGAGGAGAAAAGAGGTTTGTTCAGACCGGCATCGTTACGTTCGATAAGGATCTGCGCTGAGGTCGTACTTCTTCATCAGTCGCTGATAATTCTGTCTGGTCATCCCGGATGCTTTCGCGGCGGCGGTTACGTTGCCGTGATGCTTTATCAGCTGCCCGATCAGGAACTGTTTTTCAAACAGCATCAGGATATGTTCGCGGGATTGGCTGAACAGCGGGCTGATGATTGGAAGTGTGTCGGATCCTTTCACCGACGTTGCGAGTTTATCTTCGATCATTTCCGGGAGGACGACATCTCCCTTCGTCAGCATCACCGCGCGTTCGATGAGATTTTCGAGCTCCCGGACATTCCCCGGATACCTGTAGGACAGGAGAAGGCTCATGGCGTCGTCCGAAAATCCCTTTACCGACCGTTTCAGATGGCCGTTGTACTTCATCAGGAAATAGCTTGCGAGCATCGGTATGTCCTCCTTCCGTTCGCGCAAAGGAGGAAGGTGGATCGTGACAATATTCAGTCGATAGAACAGGTCTTCCCTGAAAAATCCCTTTTTCACTTCGTGGTCGATGTCACGATTCGTGGCGGCGATGAATCGACCCTCTGCGTGTATGGCGGTGTTTCCGCCCAGTCGTTCGAATTCTCTCTCCTGGAGTACCCGAAGCAGTTTTTGTTGGAGGTTGGGCGAGAGGTTTATAATTTCGTCGAGGAAAATGGTACCTTTCCCTGCAAACTCGAATTTACCCAGTTTACGGTCGGTTGCGCCGGTAAACGCCCCCTTTTCGTATCCGAACAGTTCTGATTCCAGCAACGATTCCGGCAAGGTAGTGCAATTGATGCCGATGAAAGGCTCATCGAAATTCGTGCCGTTGGCATGAATGGCTCTGGCCACGAGCTCTTTCCCTGTCCCGCTCTCACCCGTAATCAAGACCGACGTATGATTTGGCGTCGTCGAGATGGAGCCGATCAGCTTGTAGACTTCCTGCATCTTGTCGCTTCGACCCACAAGGTCATATCGGTCCACGACATCCGCCCTGTATACATCAACTTCCTTCAACCCCGCCGCTCTGGTATTGAGAGCATAAATCGCCCTGTTTGTCACCTCCCGGATTTTCTCGACATCCAGCGGCTTGGTGAGATACTCAAACGCCCCGCTCTGCACCGCCCTGATCGCCGTCTGCATCGTTCCGTAGCCGGTGATAATGATCACCGGAAGGAGACTCCCGTGCTGCTTGATCCGCTTCAGGGTCTCGATGCCATCGAGCTTCGGCATCGTAATATCCATGAACACCAGATCGGGAGACTCCTTGAGCAGCTGACCCAGCGCCTCTTCGCCGTTCCTGGCCACGATGCACCTGTGACCGTCTTTCCTCAGTACTTCCTGAAAGGCGAAGAGAATTTTCTCGTCGTCGTCGACGACCAGGACGCTGGCTCCGATCTTGTCGTCACGCTTCATGGTGAAGGGGCAAATATAACTTCACCGTAGTTCCTTTGTGTACCGTGCTGCTCACCGCGACGATCCCGCCGTGGGCGTTTACGGTCCGCTTCACCATGGGCAGGCCGAGTCCCGTACCGTTGGTTTTCGTCGTGAAGAACGGATCAAAGATTCGAGGGAGAAATTGACGTTCGATGCCGGAGCCGTTATCGTGGATTTCAATTACGGCACAATCAGTGCCTTTCGGCAGGATAATTTCCGCTCCTACCGGATTTGAGGCGTCCCTCCTCCAGCTTTTGTCGATGCCAAAGTCTCGCAGCGTCTTTCGGAGACATTCCCGCCTGGTGAGGATTTGGATTACTCCCAGGTTCGTCTTCCGAACATCGTTGTCGATGGCGTGTGCGGCATTAATCAATACGTTCATGATCGATTCTTTCATCAACGGTTCGTCGAGAGGGAATGGGGGTAACTCTGCATCCAGGATTTTCTTAACGGAGATATTCTGTTTCGATATCCGTTGGTGAGCGAAGGCCAAACTCTCCACAACGATGGTGTTCAATGATTTGACGTGGACCTCCATCGGCTTCGGACGGGCAAAGTTAAGCAACTCTGCGACGATGTTCTCCATCTGGTCGATTGAATCCAGCGCTACGTCGAGCGACTTCCTCTCCGAGCGATTCAGATTCTTCGACTCGGCATGAAGCTGCAGGATCATCTTGATCGAAGTGAGCGAGTTGCGGAACTCGTGTGCAATAATTGCCGACATCTCGCCTGCGGCCGCAAGCCGCTCGGCCTGGAGAAGGTTTTTTTCGAATCTCTTGCGCTCTGTGATATCGGTGATGATCTCGAGGATAGAATCAACCTCTCCATTGTCATGCATCGGAATCGCAATGTGTTCAATGAACCGTTCACCCAATTTATGATCATACGTCTGATCCACATGGCCTTCGATCTTGCCGGTCGCCATCGCCTTTCTGCACACACACTCCAGACAAAAGCTGTTATTGAAAAACACCGCCTCACAGTCCTTGCCGCCCACTTCCTCGAATCGACGTCCCGTGATCGTTGAGAAGGCGGCACTGGCGCTCCGGATTCGAAAATCCTTATCCAATAAAACGATGGCGCTTGGCACATGATCGAGTATCGCCTGGAGTTTCGTCTTCTCTTCATTCAACTCGAAGGTTCGCTTCCTCACCATCTCTTCGAGCTTCGTCCGGTGATGCTGGATCTCATGTTCATGCGATTCAAGTGACGCTGCCATGGCATTGAATTGCTCCGCAAGTTTTTCGATTTCGTCGTGTGTATCCACGCGAAGTCGCTGGCCGTAGTTCCCATTCGAGATGATGGCAGCCCCATGGTGTAACTCGGCGATAGGTCTGGTAAATTGTCTGGTCGCCAACAATCCCAACCCGATCGCCAGAAGGAGAAACACCCCGAGAAAACTTGCAAATGTCCAGGCGAAAGAACGTACCGGTCCCAGGACAAATTCTTTGGGAACACTTTCAAAGGCGAAATAAGGCATCGTAAAACCGGGCGTAACTTTATCACCAACGGTCGTAGAGAACAGTGGACCATAGGAGACTATCTCATCGACCCCTTCTGCGACAGTACCCTCGTTCCCTGAAAGAATCGCCGCAACAGTAGAACCCGGGTAATCATGCTGGAGATTATCTTCTTCGCGTGATGCCAGGAGTCTGTTCCAGTCCTTTTTCTTCTCGGAATGATAGAGATAATGGCCATCGCTGTTTACGAGAACGATCTTTCCCTGGACTTCGAGATGGCGGTTTGCTTCGATGACGCGGAAAAGATTTTTTGCAAATACATTGGCGATGAGAGTGCCGACCCTGGTCCGTGATCCGATAAGCGGCATCGCAAAACTGATGACCGGGATCCTTCGATTCTGGTCATCCACAAGCTCTCCCGGTGCAAATGCAATTTGGTCTTTTCTGAGACGATCGATAAGGAGGAAATAAAATGATTCGCGTGCATGCCGCAGCTCAGTCGATCCAGCCATCCGGTAGATCGATGCCGTGTCCGTAACGTCCACTGTTTCGATACGGAACAGTTCGTCTCCGTCATCGTCCACAACTCTGATTTGGTAATAAATCTGCTTCGTTTGCGCAAAGGATAATACTTCAGATTGGAGATTGTCGAGAATCACTTTGGTCTGGGCGGGGGATTTCCGCTCGAGGACCGTGATGAGACGATCAAGCGGCGACGAATTTCGCAGAACCCTGAGGTCGCTTTCGATGCTGCCAAGAAAATTTGCAGTATTTTCCCGGATGGTATGAACATCGTGCGTGAGATTCTCAAGGGCGGTTTTCTCCATTGTCCGGACATTCAAATAAATACTGTATAAACCGACCAGGGCAAGCGGAACAATGGAAAGTCCGACGAAAGCAATGATGAGCTTACTCCGGATAGAAAGCCAGGGTAATATGTTCTTGAGCGTGGATTTTAGCATCGGCCTGTTCTGCGCTCAGGGGGGAAATGACAAGATGGATCCGATGGGTGAGAGGGTAAGCAGTTTAGGAATAAAATATCATCGGAGAGACCGATGGCGGGGCAGAAATGAAGGTTCGACACTGCGGAGAGCCCTTCCTTTCACAGCGTGGCAGTAGGAACAGTGAATGAGTGAAAGTAATCATTTTAACGGTGGTGCACAATAAACGTATAAAGAGTATCAATAGAGCAGAATGCACTCAAATTCCAAAATATTCTGTACATACTATATCCGAATGGCAGTCTGTAGGTGCAGGATGAAGCCTGCCCCCGCTACCAAGCGAAAATGGCCCGGGATATCCGGGCCATTTCGTTATCCGGCAGTTCTGCCATTTGACTTCTTCTCATACATCCGCCTCCCGGCGGATCCGTTCCCAGTCGGCCTCCACGCCGAGCGTTGTCGCCCACTCCTGTATGTAAACAAGATCCAGCAGGTCGCGCTGAACTTCATACACCCTCAATGCATCGCGATACTGTTTCTCGCTGCCGCCCGAGAGTTTGGCCCATCGGAGTTTCGCGAGAATGGTGTCCTCGGGTGCCGAGACGACGAGATTCCCCCCGAGGACACTCTCTCGTATTTTTCTGTTGAATCGCGATGTGTCGAAGGGATCCGGGGTCATCATCCAAAAATCCACCTTGTCTCCCTCGGCGATGTGCAGGACACTGAACATGGTCCTCTCCCTGATCGCCGCTTTCATCTGATCTCCCTCAAGATAATAATCCGGGGCCGGGAAGTGGCCGGTCAGTTTGTCGATGGCCTCCGGCGGAATGAGGACGACGAGGTCGATATCATGCGTGAGACGTGGTTCGCCCTGCAGGCTGGATGCGAAGGAACCGGTGATCATGTACTCACACCCGGAATCCTCGAGCGCGCGGATGACCCGTTTCAATAATTCCTGTTGTGACATAGGGAGAGGCGTTCCAGGTAGAGGGCTCGTAACTGCTGACCGGCGAGCCGGGGATGCCGGCGGCGGAGGCCATCCATGAAAAGGCGTCTCCCAAGGTCCGTCAACTCAAATGCTTTGAGCAGTCGCTGCTCCGATGTCATCCGGCGTAGAATTCGAATGTACTCCTTGTGATTGGGGTGGGGTTTCGGGTCTGTGGACATGGTGACCTAATATAAGCCGGGGACAGGCGATATTCAAGAGGGTGGATTTGCCCTCGGATGGACTTCATATTCTCGCCCCGGGCGAGATCTTCGGCCAACCCCATCCGGGGTCCCTCCGGGTATTGCCGATCGACCACTCCCCGGCAGGCTGCCTGATACTATCGCAACAACAGCATCTTCCTCACCTGCGTGAACGACGTGTGAACGTCTGTCGTGCCCGCGGCATCGAGACGATAGAAATAGATGCCGCTGGATATCGGGAGCCCGTGTCCGTTGACGGAGTTCCAGAGGACAGATCCATACCCTGCGTCCAGAACGTCGTCGACCAACGTGATGACCTCCCGTCCCAGGACGTCGTAGATTCTCAGCGTCACCCTGCTGCGGGTCGGTATTCCGTAGGCAAGCGTTGTGGCCGGATTGAAGGGATTCGGGTAGTTTTGCTCCAGAGTGTATGTCGCCGGGATGCCCCGGTCCTCCGCGGCCACGCCGGTAACGGCGCCGTTGCCGTTTATCGACACGATTGCGGGGGAGACCGTTGCGTTGCTGAAGATGAATAGGGTGTCCTCGTACGACCGGATCGAATCCGGGGCGAATTCGATCAACAGCTCCAGTGTATCGCCGAGGCGAAGCTGCGTCACGTCCGGGTAATAGATCGCGCTGAAGTGGGCGGTGCGGGTACGGATCGAATCGATCCGGAGGATATCGCCGGACGTGTTGGTCATCGAAACCGGCACCGAATCCCGCGTCCCGACAGGGACATCTCCCATCGCCACCGAGGAAGTGCTCAGGCCGAGCACGGGAGGCGTAAAACTCTCTGCCGGCTGCAGAATCCGGATAACAGCGGAGTCGGCCAGTGTCGTGACCGAATCGCTCACGGCGACGATGAACATGCCGGTGTCGGGGCCCGCGATGTAGACGCCTTCGGTCGTAATCGTGCCCCCAGCGGCGCTCCATTGCGGGATGAGGGGCCACTCGCGCCCTGTCTGATCGAAGCCGATGGCGGCGAGATGCAGTGTGTCGCCCGGATAAGCGACCGATGTATCGCGGAGGATTGTCACTTCCGAAAGCGCCGGTTGGTAGACCACGAAGTGGAACGTATCTGCAGCAGTTTGACCCGGATTGGAGAGCGATCCGGCCGTAATAACCACGCGCGACACCTCTCCAATGCTCGCCGCAGGCGGAATATTGAACGGGGAGGATATCACAGCCGGGGTCGAGTCTTGCAGAAAGACGGTCTGCGAGACCACCGGCGTAATCCATCCATTGTCGTCGGCGATGCTCACCGAGAGGGAATCTTCCGGATTCGACCAATTGGCGACGGCGAGATGGAGAGAATCCACTTCGCCCGGCAGGACGAAGACGGAATCGACCGCAGTGCCGGCGTAGATCGCGACCGGTGTTGATAACCAGGTCGAAGCCTGGACCGATCCTCCTATCGCTCCCCCGGGACCCGATGGCGAACCCCACCAGTTTCCGTCGGCGATGACCGGCCCGGGGCCCTCGTTGTTCACCCCGAAACCGGTATTGCCGAAGATGTTCGACCCCGAGATCTGAAACGGCAGGAGATTATCGACCGCGATGCCGTCTCCGGTGTTGGCGTCGATGGAACTGCCCCCCACGATACTGCCGGAGAGGGCGGCCGATGCCGCCCCAGACGGAGCGAACGCAGCAGACAGGCCGGGAGCGGGACCGGCAACCCTCCCGGATATCCCTCCCACCCCATTGTTGCAGACCTGCGTTCCACTCATTCGGACTACCGGTGAAAGGATGCCATATCCCGCGTTGTCGCAGACGCGTCCCCCCGCTATCGATACGAAATGATTTGATGCCAGGCCGGAGCCGCCGTTCCCGGTGATGATACCCCGGCCTTGAATGAGAATCTTCGTGTATCCCACGACGCCGTGGAGCGCATTGTCGCGGATCGTGGCGTCCCGGATCTCGACGATCTGCGCGTTGATTCCGTAACCTTCGCCGGCCGGGACGAGCCCGGGATCGGCCCCGTTTCTCTCGACGACCAGGCGGCCGGTCACCTGGATCGTCCCGTTGTTGACGGAGAAACCGTCGCCGCCGTTGTCAGATATGATGTGCGACTCCCCTTCGAGGATCGCCGTACCCATGGCGAAAATGCCGCGAAGGGCGTTGTGGCGGACGGTCGCGTTTCCGCGTATCAGAAGATCCCGCCAGGCGGAAAGTCCCGCGGGTTCGTTGTTCTCGATGATCACGTCCTCCCCCCTGAAATCCCGGTAGGCAAGCACCGCACCCACGACCGCGTCGGCCAGGTCAGGCGGCCCGCTCTCCCTTCCGTGCCGTCCGCCGATCTTGTTGTCCCTGACCGTCAGGACGCCCTTCACGTCGATCCAGCCGTTTGCCGCCCACATGGCCTGGTCCCGGTTGTTTTCCAGCAGGTGTTGTGCGCCATCGAGCTGAATATTGTCGATCGCCCAGACTCCCCGGCCGGGTTGGTTTTTCACGGTCAGGTCGCCGTCCACGAAGAGCGATCGGCCGGCCCTGATCCCGTCGTACCCGTTGCCGATCGCCTCGATGGTGTTCGCGTGTATGCTCCCTTCCGCGACCAGCCCGGTGATGACGTTGTTGAAACAGCGTACCTCGGAAACACCCGCCCCGTTGTTGTTGAACTGGGACCGCCCTTTGAGCGTTACGGGTCCGACGTAGGAGGAAATTCCGTGGAGGGAATTGCCGTTCGCCCGGATCGGAAGTGTATCCGCCGTCCCCGTGGCATCGATGATTAATTGGCCGCCGGCGAGATATATTCCCGCGCCGAGCCAGGCGGGCGAACCGTTGGAGAGAAACTCGAATTTATCACCCTTCAGCGTGACGTCGTTGCTTGAAAAGATCCCGTGCAAACCGTTGTCGTCCGTCGTGACGTCGGCTTCGAGGTCGATCCAGCTCTCCGCGGTGTCCGCCAATCCGTCGTTGTGGATTCCCGAACCGCAATTGCCCGAGGCGGTCACCCGTCCACTCCCTCTCAGCCGCCCTGCCAGCCAAAGCCCGGCCAGGTCGGGCGCCGTACATTCGATCGAGCCCAGGTCGGTCGACGGGCCGTTGGAGCTGAAGATGCACGCGCCCGCGAGCGTGACATCCTTCGCCGCCCGGACGCCGCAACCCTTGTTGCCGCTGGTCGTCATCCAGGTCAGCCTCAGGTGGCCGCCGTCCATCCGGATCCCGTCCCCGGGGAAGCCCGAAATGTGGAGCGCACGGACCGACGAGAGCTCTCCCATCAGGTGAAGGCCGTCGGCCGTCGGCCCGGCGGCGGATCCCAGCAGTCGGATCACGGGAACTGCGGTGGAATCGTAATTCGGCTGAGTAGAGCCGTCGACGACGATATCACCCGAGACGGCCGGGTAGGGACTCTGCGGTTGGATGAAATACGGGTCCGGGCCCGGAATATTGAACACGATGTCGTCCTCGCCGTCGATGTGGTTCGACGCCTGGATCGCGGACCGAAGCGTCACTTCCGGGACACCGTTGACCTGCGGTCCCGATGTGGCGGCGGTGCCGCCGGTGGGGTTTACGGCCGGCCGGTCGGCGACGGAATTAACGACCAGCAGCGATTTTGAGAACTCGGAAGTCCCGAGGTCCGGATGGGTCGCCGTGGCGACCACACGGCCATGAGCACCCGGGATGATCACTTCAAAGGTGGCCATCCCGCCCGTATCGGTGTGGATGTCGACGGTGTACTGAAAGGTCTGCCCTTCGCCGAAGCCCGTCGTGTCCGCTTCGTCGTTCGTGTAGAAATCGAGACGGTAATCCGTTTCCGGCAGGGAGCGGAGGTGTCCTTTCACGGTCGTCGAACCGCCGGCCGGGTCGAGCCAGGTAATCCGCGGGAAGTTCTGGAGGCCGTTCGCCCCGCTGTCAACATCGGCGGAGTCGTTGAGCGTCGGGCCGTCGTTGCCAAGGTCAATGCCGAGGCCTCTATTGCCGAAAATGGAGTTTCGCATGACCGCGATTCCCCGTCCAGCCTTGATCGCGATGCCCGGCAATTGATGGAACGCGATGATGTTGGCATCGGCCTCGTCCGCTCCGCCGATGAGATTGACGTCGGCGCTGTCGATCATCACGCCCGCGCTGTCGTTCGGGAGCGGCGAGATGCCGTCGACCTGCGTGCCGATACGATTACCCTGAAAGAGATTGCGGGAGGGGGCGGAGGGAGTCCGCCGCGTCCAGACGCCGTGATTACGGTTGCCGGAGATGAGATTGTTCCGTACGAAGTTGCTGTCGATATATCCGTTCATGAACAGACCGGTATAATTCGGCAGACTGAGGGTCCCCGTGATATCCGTGCCGATCAGATTATTTTGGATGACGTTTCCCCGCACATAGTTTCGGGTCGATGTATCGCCGATGACGATTTGAATGCCGCCGTACATTTCGATCCCGGCGCCGTCATTGCCGGACAGGACATTGCGATCGCCGGGCGACGGTCCGCCGATGGTATTGGTGTCCGTCAGGATAAAGATGCCCGCGATGGTATTGCCCCAATCGAGCGTTCCGGTGGGGTCGGTGCCGATCATGTTGCGCCGGACGACCGCCCCGCCGTGTCCGGTGATCTTTATGCCGTTGTATTTGTTGCCGCTGACGATATTGCTGTCGATGACGGCGTTGGCTCCGAGGATCTGCAAGCCGTCGTACAGGTTCCCGAACAGGCTGTCGAGGGTTCCGTTCGGACCGATGATGTTCCCGTGGATGAAAGTTTCGGCGGCCTGGCCCAGCATGGTGATCCCGTACGCATTCCCGGTGATAACGTTATTAATGATGGAATCCCTGAAGGCAAAGGTCTTGATGCCGTCGCCGTTGTTCGGCAACCTTCCCCGGCGCGAGGAATCCGCGCCGATGATGTTGTCGCGCACGAGGGTGTTGACGGAATACTGACTGATCTCAAGACCCAGGTCGTTATTTCCGGAGAGAAGGTTTCCCAGGACGCGCGTGCGCTGGCCCATCACGTAGACCCCGGAGGAGGCGTTGGGATTTGCCGTGAGGCCGTCCGGGGTCCCGCAGAAATTGTGCTGGACGGTATTGTCGTCGGCAAAGACGACGTCGATGCCGTCCTGCATGTTCCCGTAGGCGAGGTTCCGGTCGTCCGGATTTTCTCCTCCGATCAACGTGTTGGCCGAATTTACGTTCAGACCGATATTGTTGAGGGAGAATACATTTTTCTGGATGATGGAATTTGCAGCTCCCCCGCTGAGAGCCAGCCCCAGGTTGGACCAGCTCCTGAAGTGCATGTTCCGGACCGTCGATGTTCCCCCGAGCAGGAGGCCGAAACTATTGACCGGCCCGAGCGACCCATCCAGGATGATTTTTCCCGCCGCGACCGTTCCATCGATGTTCACCGGACCCTGAATGGCCGACAGCTGCAATAACGGCTGGATGACGGTCAGGCCCGGCGCGAACACGATGGCGTGGGCTCCTCCCAGGTGATTGGCGTTATCGATCGCGGAGCGGAGTGTGGGCGGAGCGTAGAGTCCGTCATTGAGGTCCGGGTCGGGAGCATCGCTCGCGTCGGAGACGAGGAATGTCGTTGCGATGGAATTTATCGTCGTCCGATCGATCGGGGGCGCAGCGGTATCCTTCAATCGTGATCGAACAAGGGGGGGCAGATCGTCGATCGAACGGTACGGACCCGCCGCGGAACGTACAATTGCGAAAACCCCGTCCACTTCGTGCATTTCGAATCTGTCGGGGCCCGGTTGATCCGGGGGAGAGACCGCTTCCCGGCCTTGTTGCGCAACGGTCGGTTGGTTCAGGATACAGGCGAGGAGGAGTGCAAAGAACAAAGTCTTCCGCATGGGGGTTGACCTTTCGTTCGTGATGGGCGTCGCTGATCTGATGGGATCTCCGGCAATATATAAAGAAATAATTTGGGGTCAATAGGGCGAGTCCATCCGGGAGTTTCCGGACGAAAATTCATACCACGTTATTGTCCCATTTTACATCAATCCTGGTGATTTGTCCGCCCCCCCAAAAATCCAAAATTAAGAAATGGATTGTGATGATTCTTGACCTTGCGGAATAATTCCATTACCTTGTTCATACCCACCTCAGTTGTACGACGACATAGGGAGACCGACATGAAAAAGATGAAAAATCTGATCATGTTCATCGCGTTCTCGACTCTCCTCCCCACCATCACCGCAGGCCAGGGCGAAGAGCCTTTCTCGGAGCCGGCCTTCAGGGATTTCCTCGAACGCACGAAAAACCTTACGGCGGAGGGGTTACTCGCTCTGCACGATGCAGGGAAATTCCAGCGGGCAGTGGACGTATCGTACTCTACTGCGGAATACTTCGATTCCATCGATGCACATTATAACTTCACCCCGTATGAGTTGCAGCTCCTCGGGCAGCACGGCTTCGTCGTCACCGAACGGCTGAGCAGGGAATCTTTCGGTGATGCCCTCATTGATATCTACAAAGCCGATCTTCCTGTCTTTGTATCCACCGACGCGATCCTCCATGCAATCCACAGATCGTACGATAAGATCCTCCAGACGGCGGAAGTCTATTTTCTCTATAATAAAATCGACACTCTTCTCAGGCAGTTCCACGGGCGTGTCAATGACATCGCGGAGAAGTACTCTCACCTCCCGGCGATGAGGGCGTCGCTCCGTGATGTCGATGTTTATCTTACGGTCGCCTTGAAACTTCTCGACCCGGAGGTGCACCCGGTGTTCATCGATAATGCCGCCGAAGTTGACAGGTTGCTGGATCTCATCGACGCGGAACAGATGGCGACGTACCCCCTCTTCTCCGGGACAGAGAGATATGTGGATTTCAGCCAGTTTACGGTCAGGGGCCATTACACGAGCGAAAACTTTCCCCAGCTCGCGCGGTATTTCAGGTCGATGATGTGGCTCGGGAGAACGGAAATGTATCTGATCGCACCCGCAAACATCACGCCCGCGCAGAGCGAGGCCGAAATACAACGGCAGGCAATCGACGCGGTTTTGATTTCGGAGCTGGCTGAACTCGATGGCGGAGAGGAGAGAGTCGCAGAGATCGACAATATTATACGTTTCTTTGTCGGCGAATCCGACAACGTGACCCTTCCGAATATCAACATGCTCACTGAAGCGGGCGGGATCGATTCGGCAAGCGACCTTCTTGATGTGACCACGTTCAGGGCGTTTCAGGATACACTCCGGAAGCGTTCGTATGCGATCCAACGCATCAATTCACAGATCCTGATGTCGGATGGGATTTCTCCCGACGGCATCGAACCCGCCGCTTCATTTCTTCTCCTCGGTCAGAGATTTGTCATCGATTCATACACCACCGGTGCGGTGGTGTACGATAAAATCCGGTATCAGGGTGCGAAGGTCCCGCGCATGCTTCCCAAAACTCTCGATATCCTTTTTGCCCTGGGAAACGACGCTGCCGCCCAGCTCTTGAAAGATGAACTGGAACAATACCATTACAGCCCGAACCTTGCGGCAGTCCGTTATCTCGTCGACTCCTATGAGCCGGAATTCTGGAGGAGCACCTTCTACAACGCGTGGCTCAACGCGATCCGTCAGCTCGGCCCGCCGGCGGAGCGTTCCGCGCTTCCGGCCTTTATGAGGACCGCGTCATGGTGGCAGGAAAAAATGAATACGCAGCTGGCGTCGTGGTCACAGCTCAGACACGACAATCTGCTCTACGCGAAACAATCATACTCCGGCGGGATCGTTTGTTCCTTCCCGGAAAGTTACGTTGAGCCGATACCGTCCTTCTACCGGGCGGTAAAATCGTACGCTGAACTTGGTGCCGCGAAATTCAGTGAAGATCGTTTTTCCGGTTTTCAAATCGAAATGATTGTCGGGTATTTCGAGCATCTCCGGGGTGTTGCCGATACGCTCGGAGCCATCTCTGAGAAGGAACTCCTGCATACTCCCCTCGACGCGGCCGAGAAATCGTTCCTCAGGACCATGCTGCGATGTGTTTTTATCTGCGGACTTGAGTATGACGGCTGGTATCCGCGGTTATTCTACCAGGATCACGAAAATGCCATGAGGGAGGAGGACTTTACCGTTGCAGACGTTCACACCGCACCGACGGATCCCGCGGGGAATATCGTGGGATGGGTGCTCCACGGCGGAACCGGCCCGGTAAACCTCGGGGCGTGGATTGCGGAGAAACCGGATGGGGGCGCTTGTGCGTACGTCGGACCCGTCATGAGTTATTACGAGCACGTGAGTACGAACTTCCGCAGGTTGACCGATGAAACATGGGAGACGCTGTACTCCCGGCCGCCGTCGTTTCGTCCCGATTTCGTCAACCTGTATCTCGCCGGGGACAGCGGTAATTCTCTCGGAGAGGGACATACCCTCCTGACCGGTTTTCAGGAACCGGGGAACGGATCGTATCCGTCCCGACCGGTACTCATGCAGAATTATCCGAATCCATTTAATCCGTCGACGATCATTGCCTACACCATACCACCCGAATACGCGAACGGGGATGTCACACTGACGGTATTGGATCTTCTTGGCCGTACAGTCGCTACGCTGGTTTCCGCTAACCTGCCGGAAGGTAATTATGTCTCACGGTGGGATGGTATAAATAACAGGAATCTGCCGGCAACCAGCGGGGTGTATGTGTACAAACTTCGGGTGGGAAGTTTCGTGGAGATGAAAAAACTGATCCTCCTCAGGTAGACATCGAATATGAGGTGATGAAATGAATGCGACTCCTCAGGCATGCTTCACTTTCGTTGGATTCACGCTGTTCATATCACCCCCCGTGAGTGATGCACAATGGATTCAGACGTCAGGTCCGATTTCATTAAACCCTGTGGCACTGCTTTCTGTCGCTGTTACCGGCGACACTATTTTTACAGGTGCTTATCAAGGCGGCGGCATCTACCGCTCTTTTGATGGCGGTGTAAACTGGACCGAAGTTGCCGCCGGTGATGCGTACTCTCATATGAATGCACTCCTCATGAGTGATAAGATCGTTTATGCAGGCAATTATTCCGGAGTATATCACTCCACTGATTATGGGGACCATTGGATAAAAAATGATACAACATTACCCGAACGAGCGGAGATAAATTCACTGACAATCTTAAATGAATATCTCTTCGCCGCTTCTGACTACGGCGTCGTTAGATCAGGCGATGGAGGTAATCGTTGGATTTCAGTCAATTCCGGATTACCGGAAGGACTCTGTAGCACTATCTTTTCAATTACCGCCCTGAACACAACAATGATTATCGGGACTTCTGGTGGAATTTACCGATCGACAAATTATGGAACGAATTGGGTCCAATCTAACTCGGGTTTGCCTATTGGCTTTTATGGGTGCCCCGCCCGTGTAAATACACTTTTGGTAGACGGTAATAATATTTTTGCTGGCACAGATGGCTACGGTATCTACCGCTCTATAAATCATGGGCTGAGTTGGGATTCTGTCAATACGGGATTACCGCCCGGGTATAATCCCGGATTCTACATGTCCGTCAGGTCTCTGGGGCTTTATCAAAATACAGTCATGGCCGGTCTCGATGGAGGTAGTATTTATATATCAACCGACTCTGGAACCAATTGGGATCGACTTATCGACCGGCTGTCGGCTTACGCCTACATTTTTGATTTTGCAGTGAGCGAAAATAAAATCTTCGCGGCAACCTTGGATGGCCTATTTCAATCAAATGGTATTGACACACATTGGAATCCGCTCTTGACTCGGTACCCAAGATATTTCATTGCGTATAAAATGGCAATCGGCAACCAGAACCTCATCGCATCGGGATGGAGCAATTATTGGAATGGATCTATTGAAAACGTGTTCTATTCACCCGATGGAGGGGATACGTGGCATGAGATTGACTCCCTCTCGCCGGTTCGGTGGTTCAATTGTTTTGCATTTGGCGATAGTATGCTCCTTGCGGGTACGGATCAAATCTATCGATCGGCCGATGATGGAATTCATTGGACGGAAGCAGATTCGAGCCCGGCCATTTCACCGGTCAATTCGATCGTCATAAGGGAAGATAACATCCTTGCCGGAACAGGAGGCGATTGGTGGCAATTTGGTGAATGGGGTGGGGTATTCAAATCCACGGATGGTGCTCGATCATGGACGTTGATCGGCCTCAAAGACACGATGATCACCTCTCTTGCGACAATGCAGGATACCATTTTCGCAGGCGGCCAAAGATCGATCTATCGATCTGATGATGATGGAACCTCATGGACTCGATGCGATTCAGGTGTACCTGAAGATGTATTCACCCGCTCTCTTCTTACGGTTGGGGATACGCTCATTGCGGGGACTGACCTCGGAATCTATCTTTCTACGGACATGGGAAGTTCCTGGTCGGCACGGAATAACGGTTTACCCTTTGACAGCACGCACACAACCAACATTTATTCAATGATATCCTACCTGGATCATTTATTCATGGGAACAAATAGGGGGGTCTATCATTCATCTGATATGGGCATGAACTGGGAATCGATCAGTGATGATCTCGGAGGCAGCACGTTGCCCGTGTATTCCCTCTCAGTACAGGATGACTATATATTTGCGGGAACCCGCGGAGGTGTATGGCGTCGCGCCATCTCCGGGGTAGTATCAGTCGAAGACCCTGGTGATGATCCGGCGCCTCAATCATATACGTTATATCAAAACAACCCGAATCCCTTCAATCCGTCAACGTCAATCACGTATTCATTGTCAATGGCTGGTCTGGTCAGTGTGAGAATATTCGACATACTCGGCCGTGAGGTGGCCACCCTCATTCATGAGAGGAAAGAAGTCGGGAAGCACACGGTTGAATGGAATGCCCGGAGTATCCCGAGTGGGATATATCTCTACCGAATTACCACTGAACGATTTTCTGATACCAAGAAAATGGTGTTGGTGAAGTGAATCGCATCCAAATTGGCAGAGGAGACGATTTTATGAAAAACTACAAGATATTGATATTCATCCTGGCGATTGGCAGCCTCGCCCTTCCTCTCCGTTCACCCGCCCGGCAATCCGATTTCGTTGTTCCGCTCGTTATTGCCGATCCCCTCGGGCAGTCGGATACGATCTGGTTCGGGAGAGACCATTCAGCAACGAACTGCATAGATGATTACCTCGGGGAAATCGACATGCAGGGGGATACGCTGAACGGTCGGTTTCATTTCAGGTTTATGAACCCGGGATTTGTCGATTCGGCATGTGGCTGGGGTGCGACCAGGCGCGATATCCGGCCGCATCCGTCATCGGACGGCGGAAATGAGTGGAAGATTTCGTTCGCGGTGGACAGTTCGCTTTTTCCATCGACCCTCTCCTGGCCCGACCTGGGTCAATATTTTCCCGACCAGATCCGGTTTTATGTCATTACGGTGAGTACGGGACAAAACTTTGATATGAAGCGGACATCCAGCGTATATTTCCCCGCCCCAGTGACAGCTGAAATCATGATTCGATCGTTTCCAAACGTATCCGATGTGCCGGACTTCTGGAGTGCATCGGAGGCATATAACATTAGCCATGTCTCCGCAGATTTCTCCGCTTTTGTCAACCCGCATGGATCTGAAACCACATTCTGGGTCGAGTGGGGAGATTCTCCTCTTCTTGGGGAGGCAACTGCAGCTCAATCAATAGGGCCGTGGAACGACTTCCTCCCCGCGTACGATCAGGTATCGGGTCTGTCACCCGGAACGGTTTATTACTTCCGGCTCGCGGCGCAGAATGGATTTGGGGCATCCTACACGGGGATTGATTCCTTCCGAACGATCAATCTGAATGCCGGCAGCGGCAGGGGATCTGTGTTCAGTCTTTCTGTTCACAATAACTCACCCTACGGCCGGAGACTCTGGTTGGGAGTCTATGACGGCGCGACGTATTGTGTTGACGATACCTTGGGCGAATCGAACCTTCCGCCTCTCCCCCCCTCCGGGGTCTTTGAGGTAAGATTTGTGGATCCTCGCGGATTTAATCCGGGCTGTTTTGACCAGGGGCTGTACAGGGATTTTCGCCCCCTGATCGATTCCAATCAGACCGACACGTTCATGGTGAAGGTCCAACCCGGCTCAATCGGTCTGCCCGTGACATTCGAGTGGCCCGATATCGGGGCTCTGTACGATGGAAGTGCGGTTCTCACGGATGGATTCGGGGGGATGGTAGTAAATATCGACATGAAAACAGAGACTTCATTCGTCCTCGATAATCCCGCACTCAACACTTTTTTAATCATCACCCAAGCTCCGAACAATTCCCCGCTACCGATGGCTGATGTGGATGCGGTTCGCTTTCCATCGGTCGCTTCGGCGCATTTGTCGGGCACCGTGAGTCCGAACGGCAATAATTCAGCAGCCTGGTTTGAATACGGGACGACCGACTCGTACGGATCGAGTACCGATGTCGAGTCGGTCTATGCCGCCACCCTCTTTGGAAACATTCTTGGTATTATAACCGGATTGTCGCCCAATACGACGTATCATTACAGGATAGCCGCCGGGAATATCAATGGTGTCTTCTACGGGACGGATAAAACTTTTGGTACTGCGCTGACAGATGTTGGAGAGAACAATTCCAGCCTGCCGCCGGCATTCTCACTCTGTCAAAACTACCCCAATCCCTTCAATCCATCGACATCGGTCACTTACTCATTGCCGACGTCCGGCACGGTCAGTGTGAGGATTTTCGATATATTCGGTCGGGAGATTGCCGCGCTTGTTCATGAGTGGAGAGAAGCCGGGAAGCACACCGTTGAATGGAATGCCCGGGGTGTCCCGAGCGGAATATATTTCTATAGGATTATGACGAGGGGGTTTTCGGAGACCATGAAGATGGTGGTGATGAAATAGGGGATCGGGGATCCGGGAATCAGGATCCCGGGTATCCCCTTCCCCGCGCATCGGTCACGCAGGCCCGCTTCGAGTAGAACCCGTCGCCCGAGACGGCAACGACTTTCTTCTCCGCGAATTTCCTCCACTGCCACTGTTCCGTCCGGTCTTTGTAGAATTCCCACCTGTCCGGCGGGAGCTTGGGGTCAATCTGTAATTTCAACGGGTACCTCCAGTGCTTCAGGATGAACGGTTGTTTCGTCTGCGCCCGGCATTCGCCGGAAGCCCGCCCTGACGGGGTTTACGCCGCGTTGACGGTTACGCTGCGTCCTTTTAATTTCTTCCCGTCCAGACCGGCGATGGCCGATGTTGCCTCAGCCGGTGCCGGCATCTCGATAATGCCGAATCCCGCGGAAGTCCTGTCGAAACGGTCCCATACGAGATTGATGAACGAAACCTCCCCGAATGCCCCGAATTCGGTGCGCAGGTCCTTTTCCGTGATTTCCCTCGATAAATTGCGTGCGATGATCTTCAATCGGTTTCCTCTGTGATATCGAACGGTGAGTTGCAGTTGTATTGCCCGGGACAGCGATTTCGAGCCTGTTTCCGTGCCATCCTGATACAATGTAACACCCTTGCCGTCGGTATCCTAATTTTAGGAAATTTGTTGATTTTGCAGGGAAAGATATATACTATGGCCAATCGAAGGGCCATCGTCTCACAGCGAAGGAACACAGAATATGCTCTCCCGTCCCGTGTCCCCGAAGTCCCCTTTCCTCTTCATATGCCTGGCGGCCATCGTTGTACCGGTGTTTGTCGCGGAGTCCGGCGCCGGAATTCCGCGGCAACAACCCGAGGACATGAAAGTCACCTGGGGGCAAGTGTCCGTCGCGGAGCTGCGCGACACGACATATCCCGGGGACGAAAATGCCACGGCCGTCGTCCTCTACGAGCGCGGCTATGCGACCTTCGACGAAGAGTTCAATCTCATCTTCACCCTTCATCGCCGGATCAAAATACTGAATGCCGCGGGATTCGGTTTCGGCACGGTATCCCTTTCCTTCTACGACGAGGTGCAGGAGATCGATGATCTCGAAGGTCTGACCATGGTCCTCGGGCCGGACGGAAATATCGTCAGGAATAAACTGAACAGTGACGACATCTTCGAGGAGAACATCGGAGAGTCCGTGAAGCGGATCAAGTTTACGCTCCCATCGCTCGCGCCCGGGTGTATCGTTGAATATCGTTATAAGAAACGATCGACGAACGCCTATTATTTCCCGAACTGGTACTTCCAGGACTCCGAACCGACACTCTGGAGCGAGTTTGAGGTGCAGATCCCCGGTGTCTTCGGTTATGCGTTCGTCAGTTTCCCGGGGTTCCAGAAATTTTATGTCGAGACGTCGGGAACCCGGAAACAGGCGTTCAAAACCGCCTATGGCATGCAAATTGTGGATGTCGCGGCCTCGCGGTGGGTGATGAAGGATATGCCGGCCGTTCGGGAGGAAGAGTACATGACGACTGCCCGGGACTACACGGCCAATGTGACGTTTCAACTGAGCCAGGTCCAGTGGCCGGGCGAGATGCCGGTGAAGGTGCTCCAATCGTGGGAGAAACTCGTCGAGGAACTCATGGATCACAAGCTCTTCGGAGGCGCCCTGGAGGGTTCGGGGGACATCACCCGGCTGGCGCAGTCGCTCTGTTCGGGGATCCCGGATACCCTCGGGAAACTTGCCGCGTTGCATCGTTACGTGAGTTCGACAATCGTGTGGGACGGGAGGTATTCCGTGTTCGGTTCGGGCGACCTGGATGACGTCCTGAAAGTCAGGAAGGGAGGAACGGGCGATATCAACCTGCTCCTGATCGCGTTGCTGCGCTCGGCCGGAATTGAAGCAGCCCCGGTCCTCATCAGCACCCGCGGCCACGGGAGAATCCAGCGGATTTATCCCATGGCGGATCAGTTCAACGATGTCATCTGCGCGGCGATGGCGGGCGGGAAGTGGATCATGATGGACGCGACCGACCGGCTGCGTCCGTACCATCTCCTCCCCCCCCAGGCGCTCAATCATTCCGGTCTTCTCATCAGGAACGAGACCCCCGTCTGGGTGAACATCGAGCCTCCGGGGAAGAGTGAAATCGAGAAAATGGCGACGATGACTCTCCGGGACGACGGGGTGATCGAGGGGACGCTCGTGTTGAATTTCAAGGAGTATGCGGCGTACGAGGCGAGGAAGTCGCTCGGTGAGACGAAGCATCCCGATTTTGTCAAATCGTATTTTGAAAGTTCCCAATCCGGATTCACGGCGGATTCCATCGTCGTGGAAAACCTGGACAGCATCGATCTTCCCCTCAGTGTGCGCGCAGCCATCACCATGAATTCCCACGTTCAGGTCCTCGATTCGTTCATGTATCTCAACCCGAACATTTTTACCGTAGGGGAGAATCCGTTCAAGAGGGAACAGCGGCGGTATCCCGTTGATTACGGATACGGTATCTCCAGGTCGTCCGTCGTCAATTTCACCCTGCCCGAACACTATGAGGTGGTCGAACGTCCGCCCGACATCAACGCCGCCCTGACGAATAACGGCGGATCCTTCACCCGGCGGATCCAGGCCGCCCATCCCCAGGTGCAGTATCAGACCAGAACCGCCATCCGGCAGCTCATGTTCAATCCCAATGAATACGCGTCCCTGCGCGCAATGTACGACAGGATCGTGACCTCGGGAACGGAGCCGATGGTGCTCCGGCGCCGGGGCGAAACGGGATCCGGAGGAAAATGAATATGGGGAACCGGCTCATGGCGTTCGTGTTGGTGATGCAGTGGGTGTTCTTGACGATGCTGTCAGCGTCTCCGGGTCTTCAGGGCGGCGGAGTCCCGGAGTCCGTGTACCTCGCCTCCGCCATCCCGAAGGAGCTGACCGTCGACGCCCATGCCGTCATCCGCCATGAAGAATTCTCCCTTGAAGTGTTCAGCGTCAAACGGGCCGAGTTCAGGGTGCGCCGTATCGTCACGGTCCTCAAGCCGGAAGGCAGGGGTTTCACGGAGCTCTTCCTCCCGTACGACAGGTTCCAGAGCATTGCCGAGATGGAGGGGGTCCTCTATGACGGAGAAGGGAAGAAACTCCGCAGACTGGAGGAGAGCGATATTGAGGATTATCCCGCCACGTCGGAGTATTCCCTGTATGATGACAATCGCGTGAAAACCGCCGCCATGTATCATGGCGCCGTTCCCTATACGGTCGACTATTCCTACACCCTCCGGTATGACGGGTACCTCGGGTGGCCGGCATGGTACCCCCATGAAGAGCACGCATCCGTCGAACGGTCGGTATTTACCGTGACGCTCCCGGAGGGGATGAACCTGAGATTCTGGACGAAAGGGATCGGGGAGCCGCAGGCTTCTTCCGATGGGGACAGGAGGGCGTACACATGGGAGGCCCGATCGATGCTTCCCTTCGAGGAGGAACCCCTCAGTTCGCCGGAAGCCGACCGGCCGGTCCGGGTCGTCATCGCCCCGGGGAAATTCGACATCGACGGGCACCCGGGGGACCTGACATCGTGGAAGGCCTTCGGTCAGTGGTTCGGCGAGCTGGCCGGCGGGAAACAGGAACTGCCCGCGGAGGCGCTCGGGGAAGTCGCCGGACTCTTGAAGGGCGCTGCGGACAGGCGTGATACGGTCCGGGTTCTCTACGAGTATCTGCAGTCTCACACGCGGTACGTCAGCATCCAGCTGGGCATCGGGGGCTGGCAGCCGTTCGATGCCCGCTACGTCCACCAGCGCAGGTACGGAGACTGCAAGGCCCTGGCGAATTACATGAAGGCCCTGCTTGAATCGGCGGGCGTTTCTTCCCGCTTCGCGCTGATCTCAAGCGGCCGCCTGGCCCTGAACGAGCTGAGGGATTTCCCGTCGCAGCAATTCAATCATGTCGTGCTCTGCGTCCCCCTCGGTCCGGACAGCATCTGGCTCGAGTGCACAAGCCAGGAGTCGCCGTTCGACCACCTCGGGAGCGACAACGAGAACCGGTTCGCGCTTCTCATCCAACCCGACGGCGGATACCCGGTCCCGACTCCGGTGAGCGAAGCCGGCGAGAACACTCAGGTCCGGAACACGAAAGTGACGCTGGACCGCAGCGGGAACGCCGTTGCCAGCGTGACAACGTCGTATTCCGGGAATCAGCAGGATTACGTGAGGGGTGCGCTCCTGAACGCCACTCCCGCGGAACGGGACCAATGGCTCCGGGAAAACGTCGACCTCCCCGCGTTCTCGCTCCGGTCGGCGGATTATTCGGGGATACGGCCCCGGGTATCGGAGGTCGCCCTGCGGTTCGATATCGAGATTCCGCGTTACGCCTCTGCGCCGGGGAAACGACTGGTATTCAGTCCCAACCTCATGGAACGACGAAGTTACGTTCCAAAATCCCTGGAGAAGAGAAAATCCCCCATACGGTTCAGCTACCGGTACGCGGACGTGGACACCGTCCGATTCTCGTATCCGCCGGGGTACGTCGTAGAGGCGTACGCGAAACCGGTCGAACTGCGGACCGATTTCGGTCACTACAGATCGGAGGTCACGGCTCCGGACGATTCGACACTCCTGTTCACCCGACGCATGGAGCTCTCCGCGCTGGAGTTACCGCCGGAGCGATACGATGAATACCGCGGTTTTGTGGATAAAATCGTTCTCGCGGACAAGGCGGTCGCCTCGATTGTAAAGAAACCCTGAAACTTCCCCGCCTCCACCGCAGCCGTCACGCTCAACGCGCAGAATCCTTCTGGCGCGACATCGTGGATTCCATCCGCGGCACCGCGATGGACTACACGCAGGGAAGCATGGGGCGGGCCATCCTGCTATTATCCGTCCCAATGATGCTCGAGATGTCGATGGAATCGCTCTTCGCGGTCGTCGACGTCTATTTCGTCTCGTCGCTCGGTTCCTCGGCCGTCGCGACGGTCGGTCTCACCGAATCGGTCATGACCCTTGTCTACGCGGTCTCCATCGGGCTCTCGATGGGGACGACGGCGATGGTGGCCCGTCGGATCGGCGAGAAGCATCCGCGCGAAGCCGCGGACGCGGCGGTGCAGGCCGTCATCGTCGCCCTTGCCGCGTCCATCCCCTTTTCGATCGCGGGGATATTCTTCGCCAGGGATATCCTCGCGCTGATGGGGGCGGATCCCTGGAGCATCGAACACGGGTACCGTTATACCGTATGGATGCTGGGGGGCAACGTCGTGGTGATGCTGATCTTTATCATCAACGCGATCTTCCGCGGCGCGGGGGACGCGGCGACGGCGATGCGTGTCCTCTGGCTGTCGAACGGCATCAACATCGTCCTCGACCCGGCGCTCATCTTCGGGTGGGGGCCGTTTCCTGCGCTCGGGATCGGGGGCGCGGCGGTGGCGACCAACATCGGGCGCGGGCTCGGGGTGACGATGCAGCTCTGGGTGCTCTTCCACGGGGCGAAGCACATCCGCGTCATGGCGTCGCAGGTGCGCGTCAACGCCGCGGTGATGGGGCGGCTGATCCGCACGTCCCTTGGGGGTATCGGGCAGTTCATCATCGCGACGTCTTCCTGGATCGGTCTCGTGCGGATAGTATCGGAATTCGGGAGCGAGGTCGTCGCCGGTTACACCATCGCCGTGCGCATTATCATCTTTACGATGATGCCCGCCTGGGGCCTGTCGAACGCCGCGTCGACGCTGGTCGGCCAGAACCTCGGCGCCGGCCGGCCGGAGCGCGCCGAACGCTCCGTGTGGATCACGGGCCTGGCGAACATGGCGTTCATGGCGGCGGTGTCCCTGTTCTATATCCTCTTTCACGAAAAACTCGTCAGGATCTTCACCTCTGAACCCGGCGTCGTCTCGGCCGGCGCGGAATGCCTCAGGATCGTCTCCTACGGGTACCTCGTCTACGCCTGGGGCCTGGTGATGCCGCAGGCCTTCAACGGCGCGGGTGACACGATCACGCCGACGAAGATCAATTTCTTCTGCTTCTGGCTCCTTGAAATTCCGCTTGCGTACCTGCTGGCGATCGGGCTCGGCGCCGCCCAGGCCGGCGTCTGGTGGTCGATCGTCATCGCCGAATCGACGGCGGGCCTCGCGGCGATCGCGCTGTTCCGGCGCGGGAAATGGAAGGAGGTCAAGGTGTAGGTCCGGTTTCTGACCGCAGTCCTGACCGATCCTCTCCCGTCGGAAACCGCCATTATTCGTATATTCGGTCGAAAGGCAGGTTATTGAATGAATAAGACGCTGCTCGCTCTCTCTCTATTAGTATTCCTCTGGATACCCGCTATCCTGGGGGCCCAACCGGCTGTTTTTCGACCGCCCGCGGTTCCCCTGGCAACGAGCGATCCCTACTTCAGCATATGGTCGTTCGCAGACCATCCCGGCAAGGACTGGCCGAGACACTGGACGGGGAAGAACCATGCGCTCGCAAGTTTCGTCCGGATCGACGGGAAGACGTACCGCGCCCTGGGGAACGCGATGGGCGCTGCGGTACCGGCGATGTCGCTTGTTTCGACAAAAGTGTTCCCCACACGCACGGTGTACGAATTCAACGACGGCGGTGTCCGGATGACGCTGACGTTCACGACGCCGCTCCTGCCGCACGACCTGGAGGTATTCTCGCGGCCGGTGACGTATGTGTCGTGGGAAGCCGCCTCGGCGGACGGGAAGGACCACGCGGTATCCGTCTATTTCGACAACTCGGCGGAGCTTGTTGTGAACACCACGGACCAGGAGGTCACGTGGTCGCGCTTCAATCTCGGCGGCTCTGACGGGGCCGGGGGAGCCGGAGGGTCTGGAGGCCTTGACGTCCTGGCGATCGGCTCGAAGGACCAGCAGGTGCTGGCAAAGAGCGGGGACGACCTCCGTATCGACTGGGGGTATTTTTATCTCGCAGCGCCCAAATCCCAGGGAGGAGCGAGCGTCATCACCGATCACTTCACCGCCCGGAGATCTTTCACCGCCGACGGCACCCTTCCCGGGTCGGATGATCCCCGTATGCCGAGACCCGCCCGCGATGACTGGCCGGTTCTCGCGCTCGTTTTCAATCTGGGGAACGTCGGCGCGACGCCAGTGAGCAGGCACCTGATCATGGCTTACGATGACCGGTTCTCCATCGAGTATTTTCACCGGAAGATCCGGCCGTACTGGAGGGCTGGAGGGATGGAGGTCGGCGATCTGCTGATCCGGTCGGAAGTGGAATATTCATCACTTTCCGCCGACTGCGCCCGTTTCGACGGGGAGTTGACGGAGGACCTGGAGAAGGCCGGCGGCGATAAGTACGCGATGATTGCATCCCTGGCCTACCGCCAGGCAATGGCCGCCCACAAGCTCGCCGCGGACATCGACGGCACACCGCTCCTTTTTCCCAAGGAGAATTTCAGCAACGGCTGTATTGCGACGGTGGACGTCATCTATCCCGCTTCGCCGATCTTCATGCTCCTGAGCCCCGAACTCTTCAAGGCGTCGCTGACGCCGGTGCTCGAGTATTCCATGATGCCGCGGTGGAAATTCCCGTTCGCTCCCCACGATCTCGGTACCTACCCGAAGGCGAACGGTCAGGTATACGGAGGAGGAGAGGAGACCGAGGAGAACCAGATGCCGGTGGAGGAATCGGGAAACATGCTGATTCTGTTGTATGCGGCGGCGAGAATCGACGGCTCGCCGGACTACGCGCTGAAATACTGGCCGTCCGTGGAGAAATGGGCGCGCTACCTGAGGAACAAGGGCCTCGATCCCGAGAACCAGCTCTGCACGGACGACTTCGCGGGACACCTGGCGCACAACGTCAACCTCTCGCTGAAAGCCATCCTCGCGCTGGGTTCTTACTCGAAATTGTGCGACATGGCAGGGAAAAAATCCGAGGCGGAAAGATATCACCGCGTCGCGCGGGAGTACGCGTCGAAGTGGGTGGAGATGGCGGATGACGGGGACCATTACCGGCTGGCCTTCGACAAACCGGGGACGTGGAGCCAGAAATACAACCTGGTGTGGGACGACATCCTCGGCCTCGACCTCTTCCCGGCCGGGGTCGCCGAAAAAGAGATACTGTTTTACAAATCGAAGCAGAACCGGTACGGGCTCCCGCTCGACAACCGGAAGGACTACACCAAGTCGGACTGGCTCGTCTGGACAGCGACGCTCGCCGGGACGAGAGCGGAGTTCGAGGCTCTCATCTCGCCCCTGTGCGATTTCCTGAACGAAACCCCCGACCGCGTTCCGTTTTCGGACTGGTACGACACGAAGACGGCGAAGCAGGTCGGGTTCCAGGCCCGGCCGGTGATCGGGGGGGTATTCATTAAAATGATTTCCGATGAAAATATCTGGCGTACATGGGTATCGCGGGGTCGTTGAAAGAATACGCGGTGATGCTGTGGCGACGTCTGGCCGAGCACGACATCATGTTCATGGCCGGGGCGCTCTCCTTCTCGATCCTCGTCTGCATCGTGCCATTCGTGCTCATCGTCTTTTCGCTCGGGGGGATGATCCTCGAGCAGTCCGCCTTCATCCGGCAGATCGATGCCTTCATCGATGTGGTCATCCCCTACGCCGAAACGGCCCGGTTCGTGAAGGAGATCGTCGCCGCCCAGGCGGGGGAGTTCAGGCTCTATAAGAACCTGGCGGGCGCGGCCGGCATCATCGGTCTCCTCTTCGCTTCGAGCGTGCTGTTCAGCACCGTCCGCAGAATTTTCGACAGGATCTACAAATCGACGAAGAGCCGGTCGTTGATCGCCGGCAAGCTGCACGATCTCGGCATGATCCTCCTCGTCATGATGCTGTTCCTCCTCGGCGCGGCTTTCCTGCCGGCTGTGCAGATCGTCGAACACCTCGCCGGAGAATCCGGGATCGTGATCGGTCCCTGGTACGCGCAGGTGAAACCCTTCATCCTCGATGCCGCATCCATCCTGATGGTGTTCCTCTTTCTCTTCATGACCCACCTCCTCGTGCCCACCACCCGTCCGTCGAAGGGCGCCGCCCTCGTGGGCGCCATGGCAACGACGGTGCTCTGGGTAATCGCGGAACAACTCTTCGGGGCGTACATCGTCCACGTCGCGGACTTCAAAAAAATCTACGGCGCGTACGTGCTGGGGATCGTCGTTTTCTTCTGGATACACTACTCGTCTGTGGTATTTATCCTCGGGGCGGAGATCGGGCAGTTATTCCGGGAACGCCGGGGCATATGATCCCGGGTCGGCCTACTTCATCAGGACCACCTTCTTCACTTCGCTGAACGTTCCCGAGCTCAGCCGATACGAGGCGGCATTGTCGAGATTCTACGGCGGAATCCATTTCCACCACGACGACGACCAGGGGCTCGCGGTCGGGCGTCAGATCGGAGAGAGGGTGGTGGAGAGGATGAGATCTTCCTGCGCCGCAGGGATCGCCTTGCGGTAGGCGCCTGCCGGTGCTATCCAGTCAGAAATTTGGCGTAGTTGACGATGGAAATATTGCCGTCGTACGGTGCCGATCTGCCCCGGTAGACGAGGTAACCTTTTTCTTTCTTGCCTTTGATTTTCTCGATTGAGCTGACCATCCCCGAACGGAACGTCTCGGATGTTTTGATTTCGATATATTCCGCCTCCGATTTCCTGTCGACGATAAGGTCCACCTCAACGCCGTGATTGGTTCTGATGTAATACAGATCGCCACCCGCACTCGTGTGGAGTTCCCGTTTCAGGATATCCGCGACAATATAATTTTCAAAGAGCTGCCCGTACATCGGGCCGGTTTCGAAGAGAGCCGCGTTTCGCACTCCCGTCAGATACGAGACGATACCGGTATCGTGAAAATACACTTTGGGACTTTTGGATATCCGCTTACCCATGTTCTTATAGAAAGGGGGGAGGAGGAAAATGATGTGGGAGGCCTCCAGCACGGAGACCCATTTCTTCACGGTGGGCACGGTGATACCGATGTCGCGCGCGAGATCGGACATGTTGAGGATCTGCGCCGTCCTTGAGGCCAGCATCTGGACGCAGCGGCGGAAATCTCTCATGTCGCCGATATTATATAAATCCCTGAGATCCCGATTGAGATAGGTTTCGAGGTATGATGAGAACCAACCCTCCGATGAGTCGTAGCCCCGGGTGACGAGTTCCGGATAACCACCCAGATAGAGGGACTCATCCCGCAGCCTGGCGGGTACCTCTGAGTGCTGAAAGGGCAGGAGGGTCAGGAGGCCGATCCGTCCCGCCAGACTCTCGGACACGTTCTTCATGAACGCAAACTGGCCTGATCCCGTCAGAATGAATTTTCCGCGGGTTCCGCGCTCACGGTCAACGGACAATTTCAGCGCTTGAAAAATCTCCGGGACGCGCTGGACCTCGTCGAAGATCACCCGGTCGTCATGCATCCTCATGAATTTTTCGGGATCGCTGTGGAACTGGTCGATCATCCGGAAATCGTCGAATGTGACGTATTCGTACGTGTCGCCGAGCAATTTTTTCAACATCGTGGATTTGCCCGACTGTCTGGGACCGGTGATTCCGACGACCGGAAAAGATTTGAGCCATGCAGAAACCGTCTTTTCGAGCACCCGCGGGATATATGTCATGCGTAGATGTGTAATATTAAAATATCATTTTATATATACACATATCTTTCGGCAAAGGCAAGTCCGGGGTATTCGCCCGTGGGGGGGATGCCGGGAGGAGAATTTCGCGTTAATCGGATAAAAAAGGGGTGACCGGATCGAGTCCGGCCGCCCCTTCTCGTTGATTTCAGTCCTGTCGGTCTTCCCGCCGCTTGTCGTTCTGCGTGCGCCAGGTACATGGATTACTTCTTGATGGGATAATCCGGTATCGGCGGGATCGTCTTCTCCTTCGTCTTCAGTTCTTCCATGATCACTTCGATCCCCTTCGTGAGTTGCTGGTCGTCGCCCGCGAACTCCTTCGCCGGGTCGTTGTCCACGAAGATATCGGGTTCCACGCCCACGCCTTCCATGATCCAGTTCCCCTGTTCGTCGTATCGCGAGAACTCCGGCTTGTTCATGAAACCGCCGTCGAGCAGCGGGAGGGTGCCGCGGATGCCTACAACGCCGCCCCACGTCCGCTTGCCGATCAGCTTGCCGAGGCCCATTTTTTTGAAACGGTACGGGAAGATGTCGCCGTCGGAGGCGGAGAACTCGTCGATGAGGCAGACTTTCGGCCCCCAGACCATTTCCTGGGGATCCGTCACCGGCGCGGTGTTCCTGGAGAAGTCGATCATCACCAGCTCGCGGCGCAACCGCTCGATCACGAGCGGGGAGACGAAGCCGCCGCCGTTGCCGCGCACGTCGATGATGAGCGCTTTTTTGCGGAGCTGGGGGTAGAACCGGCGCACGAACTCGTTCAGCCCGCCCACGCCCATGTCGGGGAGATGGATGTAGCCGGCCTTCCCGTTCGTCGCCTTGTCGACCTTCGCGATGTTCCCCTCGACCCAGGTCTGGTAATAGAGGTTCGATTCGTCGTCGATCGGGATGACCGTGACGACGCGGGATCCCTCCTTCGACGGTTTCGAGTTCAGCGTCAGCTTCACCTGCTTGCCGACGGTGTTGACCAGCGCCTCGTATATGTTGGCCATCGCATCGGTGGGGTTGCCGTCGACGGCGACGATATAGTCGCCCTCGTTCGCGTCGACGCCGATCTCGGTGAGCGGATTCTTCGTCCCGTTCTCCCAGTTGTAGCCCTTCAGGATCTTCGCGATTTTATAGTACTTCGAGTTCGCCTCGCGTTCGAGTTCCGCCCCGAGGAGACCGGTCTGCATCCGCATCGCCTTGGGATACTCGCCCCCGCCCACGTACGTGTGGCCCGCGGAGAGTTCGCCGATCATCTCGCCGATGATGTAGGTCAGGTCCGCCCGGTGGTTGACGTGGGGAACGAGCGGTTCGTACTTCTTTTTCACCGCGTCCCAGTCCACGCCGTGCATGTTCGGCGCGTAAAAGAAATACTTCATCTGGCGCCAGCACTCGTTGTACATCTGGGTCCACTCGGCCTTCTTGTCCAGCTTCACTTCCATCCCCGAGAGGTCGAGCTTGTCCTTCAGGTCGATCTTGGCTTTCGGGAGGTCGAGGATGTAATACGCGCGGTCCTTGCTCACGAGGATCTTCTTCCTGTCGGCGGAGATTTCGAAGCCGCCGATTTCCCCGAGGTTCGTCTCCTTCAATTCATCGAAATCATACATCTGGAACTGCGGTTTTTCGTCCTTGCTCCCCTGGCGTATATAATAGAGGTTCGAGCCGACCGCCACGAGGTTTCTGTAGTTCGAGGGATCGATCGGAACTACGGCGATCCGGTTTTTAATGCCGTCGGCGTCCACCTTCACCGTCACTGCCGCGTCCTTTTTTTCGTCTTTCTTGTCGTCCTTCTTCTCGTCCTTCTTGCCCCCGTCCTTCGGCTTGTCTTCTTTCGGCGCGACCTCGTCGCTCTTCGGCTTGAATGGCGACTCGGCCGCCCTGGTGAGGGTGACGAGGTAGATCCTCGTCATGTCGGCGTACGAAATATTGAACTCCGTCTGGCTGAACGTCGGGCTGAAGTCCCTGCTCGACACGAAATAGAGGTACTTCCCGTCGGGGCTGAAGACCGGGTCGCCGGAGTTGTACCACGCATCCGTCACATCGACGGATTTCCCGCTCTCGAGGGGATACAGATACACCCTGTTCATGGTCTCCAGTTCGGGC
>DATDQD010000095.1:0-4507 GCA_035292425.1 Bacteroidota bacterium | reverse complement strand
GTGAACACCGGGGGGGTGCCCGACGGCAACGCCATCCCGATCCCCAGGTCCGACGCCGAGGAATCGATGGACGCGGCCGCGTGCATCGGATGCGGCGCCTGCGTCGCCGCATGCAAAAACGCTTCGGCGATGCTCTTCGTCGCAGCGAAAGTCTCGCACCTGGCCCTCCTGCCGCAGGGATACCCCGAGAGGAAGGAGCGGGTGCTGAACATGGTGGCGAGGATGGACGAGGAGGGGTTCGGCGGCTGTTCGAACACGTACGCCTGCGAGGCGGAATGCCCCAAGAGGATCTCCGTCTCCACCATCGCGAGGATGAACAGAGAATACCTCAGGGCGAAAAAATAATCGCTTCGGGCGCGGCGGCGGTCAGTCCGCGCGCTGCGCCCCCTCCGCCCCCTACGGACGTCCGGCAGGAGGATCCGGCCGCCTCCCGATCAACCGGTACCCCGACGACAGATCGTTCAGCGCCGTCCTCACATCGGCGAACCTTTCCGCGAGCGTGATCAGCACGTCCGCCGTCTGCTCGTCCTGCGCGTCGGGGTCGAGCGCCGCGTCCGAGTACTGGCCCCTGGCCAGCTCCTGGTAGAACCCGATCGCCGGGGCCCCTCTTCGTTCGGTCCTCCTCAGGAAGAAACCCGGGAAAAATCCGGTCAGGAAAAGCGTCGCGTCGCCGATGTATTTCCTGAGGATGTGCCTCCTGGGTCCGTCCAGGTCATCCATCAGGTTCAGCATGTCCGTCATGTAAAAAAAGGCGCCTTCGTGCGAGGCCATTTGCAGCAGCGGCGCCGCGGAGCGGAACTCCGCGCAAACCCCGGCCACGTAATCCACCACGTCGTCCCCGGCGATGCGCCTGCGGTCGAGCGCCCGATGGACGAAGATGTAAAAAAAGAGTCCCGGGGAGATGGAGAGGAAGAGCGGCGGAGGGGTCATCGACCTCTCGAAGAGCCTGTCGTCGTGGAGGAAGGGCGTCACCGTGACGGGATCCGCGCACAGCGCGACGATCTCCTCCCGGTCGGAGGGGGAGGCGCCGAGGGTCCATGCGATGAATTCGCAGTCGGCCGCGGTGAATCCTGAACGGGTTTTCGAGAACATGCGATCGCTCCTGATTGTCTGCAATCGAAACGTCTATAGTATGATAATATCGGATGGCGCGCACAATGTCAAGAGCGGGGTGGAATTGCGTACCGGGGGTCACATGGTCTTCAGGCTGGCCGGGACCGCCGGCCTGCGGGGGGGCAGGGCGGGAAGGGTCCCCGCCGTCGTTCGATGATGACGCCGCACTCTTCAGAACCAGGCGTGAAGCTGGAGGAGGGCGGAGTTGTTGCCGACGGAGGGATGCTCGGAGGCGATCCTGAATTGCGGCCGCAGTTCGATGAAGGGCACGGGAAACAGCTCGAGCCCGAGCGTGATCCTTGTGAATTCGTCCGATGACGAGCCGCGGGCAGGATCGAAGATGTCGTACTTCGCGGTGGCCCAGACGCCGCGCGAGACCCGGTATTCCGCAGCGGCGAACGCGGCCATGGCGTCGGGCGACGAATCGATCGTGAAGTCACCCGCGATACGGTTCCGCCTGAAATCCACCTCACCGTAGAGCGCGAAGGTTTCCGTTCCGATGCCGGCATGGAATCCCCCCATCCGGTAGGCGTCGAAGACGTATCCTGAGCTCCCGACGATCATGTTTGCCCCGCCGGCGGCGAAGGCGTACTCGAGCCTGGCGGTGAACGCCTTGCCGTCCCGGAAGTCCAGGCGTCCGGCGTTGCCGCTTCCGTTGAAAATCCCCGCCGCGATCTCGAGGTTTCCGGCGGCTCCCCCGATCTCCAGCCCGATGTCCTTGTAGTTCGGAACGAAGAGGAGGCCCGGCAGGCCGGACGATCCGGGAGCCGGACGGATGTCGCCCCCGCGGGTATACCCCGTATGGTCGTCGATCCTGGTGCCGTAGGCCGGCAGGAAATCCCCTCCCTTGATATACCAGCGTCCGGGGAGCACCCTCGCGAGGACATAGACTTCGGGCCCGCTCCACACCCCGTACCCTGTATTCACGAGATCGAATCTCACGCAGGCGGAAATGTCCCGGGTCAGCCGGACGTCCCCGTACAACGAGGCGGTCATCATGTGGAATGTGGACTGGCCGGTATCAGGTAAATAGAGGAACTGCGTGCGGAAGTCAGCGCCGAGAGTGATATTGTCATTAATCCGCGGATCGAAAACGAAATCCTCCCTATCGCCGGACGAATCCCCGTGCGCCGCCATCGTGAGGGCCCCGACGCCGAACGTGAGCCCGTGCGGGGTGCGCATCCCGCCGCCGCCCGGGTTGACATGGCAGGCGGAACAGCGCGTGCCCGTGGTGAGGGCGAAGCGCGGAAGCGACAGGGCGGGTGCGACGCAGAGCGCCGCGAGGAGGGTTATCGCGGAGGATTTGATCATGTGATGCCTTTCGGGAACGATTCTGTGTTCGGGAATCCGGGGATCTGACGCCGGTTGAGATCCGGTTAAGATAAAGAGCGGAGCGTCGAATTGCAACACGCGACACGCGGGGGATTGACTTTCTCGGCTTTCTGGAATATCTTTGTGCCGTGCCGACTTCATCGCCGCAACAGAGAACGGTCGAACTCCCCGCGGAGGCCTGTGCCGGCCCCCGGGAACTGAATTTCAGGATCGCGGAGGCCCCGGTGCCGCTCCCTGAGCGCGCCGGCACGCCCCATTTTCCCGCGCCTCCCCGATGACGGCGCAGCGTCGTCCGCAGATCAGGATTCGATTCCCGCTTTTCAGCAAGCTGATCACCGGCTTCATCGTCGTCATCCTGTTCATGGTGGCCTCGATGGTCACGATCCTCCTGCAGCTGAGGCCCCTGGTGGAAGGAAAAACCGATTTCCGGGGAGCGGAACTCGCGCAGGACATCGGCCGGACATTCGGCGCCGTGGAGGAGAGCGCCCGCAGGTACGTCGCCTCCGGCGAGACGAAGGACCTTCAGACATTCCTGCTCCTCGGCGGGAAATTCACGACCGACAGCGAAACCCTCAAAGTCCTGGTGGATACGGCGAAACACGACATCAAGGTCGCCATCGATTCGATGATTTCCCATGCCCGCGAGTACATCGACCTCGTCGCGGCCGCGGAAGGCGGAAGGAAAAACGTTCCCGGCCCCGAATCGTCGGCGAGGGGGCGGCTCCTGGGGGAAAAGGTCCGGCTGGACGTGAGCCGCGTCAGGGAGTACTATCTCGGCACGATGGTCAAATCGCTGAAATCGCTCAACACGCAGACGACCAATTCGATCGCCGGCGCCTACATCATCCTCGGTCTCTCCCTGGTCATCGGGATCGCGCTCGGAATCCTGATCGCGAAGACGCTCACCAGGCCGATCCAGGCGCTGAAGGCGGGGAGCCAGAAGGTGGGTGAGGGCCACTACGAAACCGTCCCGGTCACGACGAACGACGAGGTGGCGGAACTGACGGTCGCGTTCAACCTGATGAGCGACAAGCTGCGCCAGCTCGACGAAATGCGCATGGAGATGATGTCCGAGATCTCCCACGAGATGCGCACCCCCCTGCAGGTGATCAAGGCGGGGTGCTATTCCATCATCCACGCCAAGGACGTGACGCCCCTCGCGCAGAAACAGCGCGACGCGGTCGGGATGATCCACCAGGCGACCAACAGGATCAACCAGTTCGTCAACTCGTTTCTCGACATCGCCAAGATGGAGGCGGGCCTGATGAAATTCCGCTTCGAGGAGTCGAACCTCGTCGAGGTCCTGAACCCGCTCGTCCAGGAGGCGCAGCTGATCGCGCAGACCAGGCAGATATCGCTCGAGTTCCTCGCCACCGGGATCCCGCCGCTCAGGCTGGACCGCGAAAGGGTCAGCCAGGTCTTCAGCAACCTGCTCTCCAACGCCCTGAAATATACGCCGGACCAGGGGCACATTCATATCAGGGTGCAGGTCCTCAAGGAGTGTCCCGGAATCGCGCCGGGGTCCGGGGGGTGCGTGAGGGTGGACGTCGAAGACAGCGGCGTGGGGATCCCGAAGGACGACCTCGCCAGGCTCTTCAGCAAATTTTACCAGGCGCAGAACGTGCCCCTCGTGAACGAGAAGGGGTCCGGGCTCGGCCTCGCCCTCGTCAAGCACGTGACCGAAGCCCACGGCGGGAGCGTGAGCGTCGCGAGCGAGGTGGGAGTCGGTTCCACGTTCAGCGTGATCCTTCCGATCGCCTGACCCCGCCAGCCCTGATGCACGGATCGCCGGCCATCCGCCCCGCAGACTACCTCGAGAAGGCCGAACGGCATGCCGGCCGGCCCCTCGCCTGCCGCGAAGAGCTCGCGATCCTTCTCCGGGCCGCAGGGGATCCGGCATTCGCTGCGGATTTCGAACGGGTGCTGTTCCTCGCAAAATTCTGGGAAGGAGCCATGGGCATCATCCGCCGCACCGGGCCGGGGGCTGACGACGTCCGGAAACTCACCGACGAGCTGTCCGAAGCAACCTCCGCCGTTTCCTCTCTGATCGGTACATTGCTCG
>DATDQD010000094.1:0-18518 GCA_035292425.1 Bacteroidota bacterium | reverse complement strand
CGCTCCTGCTCGCGATGCACGGCGCGGCCCACGCGTCGGGGTTGCGGACCCTCGACATGCTCCGCGGCGACGAAAAATACAAGTTCGAACTCACCGACCGCTCAGAGCGCCTGGCAAACGTCACGGTCGCCGTGGGCGATGCGGGACGCGCGAAACCGCCGGTCCGGGCGCGGATTCTTTCGTCGTTGGGGCTTGCGGCATTTCTCGCCCGCAGAGAGATGCGGCTTTTCGGGGTGCAGATCCGTCACCACGGCGCCGCGCGGGGCCTGGCCAGCTATCTCCGGTTCCGCGGAGCGAGGTATAAGAGAAAATTTTTTTCCGGTACGCCTGGCGGCGGACCGGACCGCGGCGCGCAGGGCGAGCGATCGGGGGACAGAGTATGAATCAATACGCAATGTCGATCATCACAGGAGTTGGAAGAAAATGACAGAGAACAACGCATCGGGAACCAGCGCTGCCACAGCCCTTCCGGCTCTTGTCATCGGAGGCATCGGGATCGTCCGAAACCTCGGCGAAGAGGGCATCCCCGTCTACACCGGTTCGGACATCCGGGAAAATCACATCCTCTATTCCCGCTACTCGAAGAAGACGGTTTTCTTCCCCGACATGCAGGGGAGAAAGTTCGTCGACGAACTGATCGCGCTCGCGAAAGCAGAAGGCCGGAAGCTGATGTTTTTCAGCGACGACGACAGGGCCATCCTGACGTTCTCGCAACACCAGGAGGAACTGAGACCGTATTACTATTTCACGTTTCCGTCGGCGGAGATGGTGGATTCCATCCTGGACAAAAGGAAGTTCGCCACCCTCGCCGGGAACCTGGACCTGCCGGTGCCGTGGTCGCTCGCGCCGAAATCCATGGCCGAGCTGGAGACGCTCCTGCCCCGGATCACCTATCCGTGCATCATCAAACCCGCCCACAAGGAAGACTGGTGGAGCCCGAAATTCGCCGGGTTGATCGGTGCGTACAGGAAGGCGATCGAGTGCCAATCCCGCGAGGAATTGCTCGAATATTTCCCGAAGGTCCTCCAGGTCGGACCGAACGTCCTGCTCCAGGAACTGGTGGAGGGCGACGATTCCCAGCTCTACAGCATCAACATGTACTATGACCGCGATTCGAACCTGAAGGGCTACTATTCCGCCCACAAGCACCGTACTTATCCCATCCACGCCGGCCAGGGGTGCTGCGTGGAAACCGTGAAGGACGAGGAAATACTGAGGGTCTCGATGGAGACCGCCCGGAAGCTCAGGATGGTGGGGCTCTGCAACATGCAGTACAAGAGGGACAAACACGGGCGTCTCAAGATCATGGAACTTCACATCAGGAACAGCGTCTGGAGCTACCTTGGGAAGGCGAGCGGCATGAACCTCTATTATTACGCCTACCTGGACCAGCAGGGATTTCCCTGGCCATATCCGAACGACTACCGGACCGGAGTGAAGTTCATCGATCTCAAGAGGGACGTCAAGGCCCTCCTCGCTTACAGAAAAACCGGCGAATGGACACTGATGCGGGGGCTAAGGTCGTGGAAGGGGAAGGTCGTGTTCCACATTTTAAACTTTAGGGATCCCCTTCCCTTTTTCGCGGACCTCTGGTTCGAACTGGAGCATCGGATGTTCAGGAAAACCGTGACCGCCGACCGCCGGCAAAGCGAGAGGGCCTCCGCCGGAAGTGACGGCGCGACCGTCCCCACGAAGGAATGATCTTGGCAAACACCATTTCCGGACATACGATCGCGGATACCCGAAACGGATCCCGGCCGGCGGACCCGAACGCGCCGCCGTGCGCCGTCAGGATCCTCCGGACGGACGCCGAGTTCGACGCGCTCGAACCGGTGTGGAACGGCCTGCTCCAGAAGTCGGACGCGAGCGTTTTCCAGTCATTCGAATGGCAGAGGACCTGGTGGAAATATTTTCACGGCGATCTGAAGCTCCACATCCTCCTCTTCGAGCGGGACGGCGAGCTCGTCGGGATCGCCCCTCTCTGCACGGAGAGGAAAAAACTCCTCGGTATACCCGTGGCAACACGCCTCAACTTCATCGGGGTCGGTCTGTCGGATTACCTCTGGCCGATCGTCCTGAAGGACAGGGAAGAAACGGTGATGGCGTCGTTTGCCGCATACCTGGCCTCGACGCAGCGGGAGTGGGACGTGTTCGACCTCGAGGACGTGAACGAATCGGCGGGATGCTTCAGGCTGCTCCCCGAGTGCCTGGCCTCGTCGGGACTGCCCGTCTACCGTTACCAGGGAAACGTCTGCCCCCGGATCCCCCTCCCCCCGACGAGCGAGGAGTTCATGGCCAACCTGGGATCCACGGCCAGTTACAACCTGAAGAGGAAGTTCAAGAGGCTCAGGTCGAATTTCACCTCCGAAACCGAGCTGATCCGGAGCGAATCCGACGGGATCGAAAATGCCATCGACGACTTTTCCCTCATCCACGGCGGCCGGTGGAAGAGCCAGGGCCATCCGAGCGCGTTCGACGACCCCCACCACCGGGCGTTCCATGTCGAAATCTGCAGGAAGTTCGCCCGGAGGGACTGGCTCAGAATCTTCTTCCTGAAGGTGAACGGCGAACGGGTCGCCGTGAATTTCAGTTTCAACTATCGCGGAACGATCTACATGTACCAGAGCAACGCCCATGGACCGGAAGACGTCATGAAGTGCAGTCCGGGCCTGCTCGTCCGGTCGGTCGCGATGGTCGAGGGGATCAACGAGGGGATGCGCGTCTTCGATTTCATGCGCGGGAACGAGGCGTATAAATACAGGGAATGGGACGCGCGCGACAGCAAGAACTGGCTGCTGCGCTCCTCGTCCCGGACGGCCGCCGGAAGGGTGAGGTTTTTCCTGTTCCTCTGGGCCGAACTCATCTCCAAGGTGCTCAACAGGCTGAAGTGGGAGTATTTCGAATACCGCCGGTTCAGGATTTCCAGCCCGGACGGGGTGTCGGTGTGGGGCTACCTCTGGAGAAAAAGCGTCTCGCTCATCCGGATCTACATCCGCTACCTGGCGAGACATCTGCCGTGGGCCGGCAAGACCCCGGCGACGGCCGACGAGGCAGAGGGGGACGCATGAAAACCCTGACAGTGGTCTCCGCAAAACTGAACAGACCCGGCCTGGCCGAAGCGCTCGAGAGGGAACAGCGGGACGAGATCCCCCGGGTGTCACTCTACCAGCGGTACCTCGAGTCGGAGCTCCTGGACGAACAGTTCATGAGAGACAGGGTGCCGTGGTGGAGGAAGATGCTGTACTCGGTCGTTCCGAGACCCCTCGACCAGGTGATCGAAGCGTACCTCCTGAGGAAGCGGTACGACGTGGTCATCACCTGGGCGGAACGCCTGGGCCTGCCGTTTGCGCTGCTCCTCAAGCTGACCGGGTCGCGCACGCCGCACGTTACGCTGAACAGCTGGATTTCCGGCGGCAGGAAGGCCCGGCTCCTGAAACTGACGTATTCGCACATCTCGAGGATCCTCCTCTGGTCGTCGGTGCAGAGGGAGTACGCGCTGAACGTCCTGAAGATCCCTCCGGGGAAGATCACGTTCATCCGGAAATTCGCGGACCAGAATTTCTGGCGGCCAATGCCCGTGAAGACCGACATGATCTGCTCGGTCGGCGTCGAGATGCGCGATTACCCGACGCTGATCGGGGCGATGAGGGGCCTGGACATCCCCTGTCATATCGCCGCCGGGCTCAACCGCGGAATTTTATACGACACGGTGGCCGCGATCGACCGCGCCGGGGAGCTCCCGGCGAACATCACCGTCGGTAAAAAGAGTTACGGTGATCTCCGCGATCTTTACGCGCGCTCCAGGTTCGTCGTGATCCCCCTGCGGGCGACCGACACCGACAACGGTCTCACCTGCATGCTCGAGGCGATGGCGATGGGGAAAGCCGTGATTTGCTCCCGGACGGCGGGCCAGGTGGACGTCCTCCGGGACGGCGTGACAGGCATCTTCGTCCGCCAGGGGGACCCCGCCGCATTGAGGGAGGCGATCCTCAGACTCTGGAACGATCCCGGCCAGGCCGGGGAAATGGGCCGGCGCGGACGGGAATATATTGTAAAGCATCATTCGATCGAACAATTCGTCGAGAGCGTCAGGGGCGTGGCCGAGGAGGTGTGCGGTCAGACCGGCAGGGACAGGCCCCCCATTGCCGGTTCCCGGGAGACGGTCTCTGCGACGGCGGCGGGATCATGAGCGGGGTCCTCACCATACTCGAAATCCCGGCGATTATCGCCGCGGGCCTCCTCACGGGATATCTCGCCCTCCTGAGCCTGCTCGCACTCATCGCGCGCGCTCAGGCCCCCCCGGTCCCCGGCAGGAAGCGGAGGTTTGCCGTGGTGGTTCCGGCGCACAACGAGGAGGGAACGCTGGAAAAAACCCTCCTCAGTCTCCGCGGCCTCGATTATCCCCCGGATCTCTTCGATGTGATCGTGGTCGCCGACAACTGCACGGACATGACGGCCGGGGTCGCGCGGTCGGCCGGCGCGGCGGTGCTCGAGAGGACCGACGAGACCGGGAGAGGGAAGGGACATGCTCTGAGGTGGGCCTTCGACACGCTCATCGGGAAATCGCCGGCCTACGACGCGTTCGTGGTCATCGACGCCGATTCCGTCGCGACAAAAAACTTCCTCGGCGTGATGAACGACGAGTTGGATCTCGGGGCCGAAGCGATCCAGAGCGGGGACCTCGTGAAGAGGAACACCGCGTCCTGGAGCACGGAAATCACGCGCCTGGGCTTCACGCTCTATAATCATGTGAGGCCCCTCGGCAGGGAAGTCCTCGGGTGCTCGGCCGGTCTCCGCGGCAACGGCATGTGTTTCAGCGCCGGCCTTCTCAAAAGAATACCGTGGAATGCGTTCGGCGTCACCGAGGACCTGCAGTACGGTCTCACCCTCCTCCTGAACGGGGTGAAGGTCCGCTACGCTCCCGGAGCCGTCGTGTACGCGACGATGCCGGCATACTCCAGGAACGCGGTCTCGCAGCGGGCCCGATGGGAGCGGGGACGGGCGCCGGTAAAAAAATTATTTTCAGGACGGCTGCTTTCCATGGCGGCACGGAAGTTCTCATTCCCCGCCCTGGACGCGTGGATCGACCTGGTCACACCGCCGTTCGTGCACATGATGGCGGCAATCACGACCATGGCCTGCGCCCATCTGGTCCTCGAGGCGGCATTCCCCGGGAGCTTTTCGTCCCTCGCGCTCGCGTGGACCGTCGTTATGGCGCTCGGCGTGGTCCACGTGACGGCCGGGCTCATCGCCGCCCGGGCCGACGCCGGCCAGTATCTCGCGCTGTGTTACGTGCCCGTGTACGCGCTCTGGAAACTCTGGCTGTACGTTCGTCGTCCGCATTCGAAGCCCCCCGCAGAGTGGGTGAGAACGACGAGGGACGCCGACCGGTCCGCCCCGGTCATCACCGACCGGGATGGAACGTGACCGGTCGACAGGAAATTCTTCGAACCAACATACAACAGGGTCATATGCCAAAGATTTTACTCATCGACGACGACGAGGTGCAACTTCAGTTGCAGCGGATGCTGCTCTCGTCGCAGGGATATACGGTGCATTCGACGGCCGACGGTCCCCAGGGCATCCTTCTCTACAAGACGCTCCGCCCCGACCTGGTCCTCCTGGACATCGGGCTGCCGAGCATCAGCGGGATCGAAGTCCTCAAGCAGATCCGGCAGATCGACGAGAAGGCGAAAATTATCGTCATCACCGGCTATGCCTCCGTCGAATCGGCGGTCCTCGCCATCAGGGAGGGGGCCTGGGATTACGTCCGGAAGCCGTACGACGTCAACGCCCTGCTGAAGAAGATCGAATCGGCTCTCTCGGTAGTCAGCAAATGACGCGGATGATTCAATCTCTGAGGACCGCGGCGATCGTGCTCGCGACCGCGACGGCCCTGACCGGTGCCCGGGCACAGCTCCACCATTTCGCCGTCGAGGCCCAGGGCGGCGGACCGATCGGCAATCGGACCGCGGGAATTCCGTTTTTCATACAGGTTCTGGCACAGGATACGCTCAACGTGACTGAGACATCGTTTACCGGAACCGTCGAAATCAGCTCAAACGGACCAATATCGACGGGAGGCGGGACCACCGCGGCTTTCTCCGGTGGAATTTTAGCGTCGCATTCTGTAAATTTCATCTCAGGGGGTTTCTTCACACTCACGGCGACCAATTCGGCGGGGGCCGAATCGGGCGTCAGCGACACCTTCACGATCAGCAATCCCCTGCCCCAGATCAGTTCACTCTCGCCGTCGAACCGGACGGCGGGTGACACCGGTTTCACGCTGAGCGTCAACGGAACGAATTTTACGCCGGTCTCGTCGGTCCTGTTCAACGGATCGGCCGGGCCGACCGTATTTCTGAACGATTCGCAGGTCACCGCGTCGATCGCGGCCACGCATATCGATACGGCGGGGTCATTCACGGTGGAAGTATCCTCCCCGGCCCCGGGCGGCGGGACATCGAACCAGTCGGCGTTCGCGGTCCTCAACCCGGTGCTCCGCGCGAAGATCTTCCTCGAGGGCCCGTACGGCGGCGGGGGCGCGATGTCGACGCAGCTCAGGGCCGATGGCGTGATTCCGCTTTCTCAGCCATACGCCGGCGCGCCGTGGAGCTACGCGGGTACGGAAAGCGTGGCAACCATCCCGGCCGGCGTGGTCGACTGGGTCCTGCTGGGACTGCGGACGGGCACGACGGGGGCCACGCAGGTTTCGCGCAGGGCCGGGTTCCTGAAGTCCGACGGCGCGATCGCGGACCTGGACGGCTCGGGCCCGGTGGCTTTTCCCGGCGTGGGCCTCGGCAATTATTACGTCGTCGTCGAGCACAGGAACCACATCCCGGCGATGACGGCATCCGCGCGGCCGTTGAACGCGCCGGCCGATTCGTGCGATATCACCACGGGACCGGGGCAGTATTCCGGGGCGGGCGCAAAATCGCTCGGGGGCGGGGCATGGGGAATGTTCTCCGGCGATTATTCCGGGGATGCCTTCATCGATGCGTCCGACTTCACCGGGCCGGACAACGAAATTTTTCTCTCCGGGTACCGGAGATCGGACCTGAACCTCGACGGATTCATCGACGCGTCCGATTTTTCGTATCCGGACAACAACATGTTCACCGGGTCAAACGTACCCGACTGACAATCAATCATGAGCGGAATCTGAATGTCCTGTACCGCACTTTCAAGAGCGACCATCACAAGAGTTCCCATGAAAACACTTAAGCTCGCATTGTTCACGATACTGTTGGGGACATCGGCCTTTGCCCAGACCCCGACGTATAACCTCATCCTTGTCAACGACGCCCTGGTGGATTCGACCCACTACGAGTTCGAGATCTGGATGGAACGGACGGGCGGAACCGGCCTCGAACTGGGCACCCTTCAGCCGATCATGACCTTCAACACCGGCATCTCCGCCGGCACGCTCACGCTCTCGCTGAACAGCGGAACATCGGACCTCAATGCGGCCCAGGAGCCGACCACGATGAGCGTAACCGGGAACGAGCTGCGGATCAACCCGAGGGTCCCGCCGGGCTCCGGAGGGGGGACCATCATTCCAACCTCCCCCGGCCTCAGGGTGGGTCGGTTCAGCATATCGAGCACCACCGCGTTCACCGCGCAGCAGGCGGACATCGCGTGGAAAAACAACACCAACCCGTTCACGAAGGTGTTCGCGTACGACATCTCCGATCTCAACATCGAGATCACCGATTCGACCGGTCATCTCAATTCCCTCACGAACACGTCGCTCTCCCCCCCGGTCATCACCAGCACTTCGCCGAGGCCCGCCGCCACCGCCGGAGTCCTGTACCGCGATACGCTGAGGGCCCAGGGCGGAACGCTTCCGCTCGCCTGGTCTATTATTGCGGGCGCCCTCCCCTCCGGCATAACGATGTCCGCAGCAGGCATCATCAGCGGCACTGCGACCGTCACGAGCACGTCCAACTTTACCGCAAGGGTAGTCGACAACACGCTCGCCGCGGACACAGCGGCGTACGGCCTCACCGTCAATCCCGGGACGGCCGCGCAGCTCGCCTTCGTCCAGCAGCCCACCGATGAAGCCGCGGGCGTCTTTATCTCTCCCGCCCCGACGGTCCGTCTGACGGACAATTTCGGCAACACGGTTCCCACGGCCGGCGTGGCCGTCACGATGGCCCTGACATCCGGCAACGGCACGCTCTCCGGCAGTCTCACGGAGAATACCAACGCCTCGGGCACCGCCGCGTTCGACAGTCTCCGGATCGACATAAGCGGGATCAAGGCCATCACCGCGTCGAGCGGCATCACGTCGTCAACGGCGGGTAATTCATTTACGATTCTGAGTGCGAGTGCCTCGCAGATACTCGTGGAGACCGCGGCCGACGGGTCGGGGGTGATCGTCCCGGCGCAGAGCCTTGCGCCCTTGACCCCTCTCACCGTCTACGCCATCTCGCGCGACGCCTTCGACAACTTCGTTGAAAATATCGCGGCGAACACATGGACGCTCCAGGGCGTCACCGGCGGGGTGGTCGCCGGCGACCTCGTGCCGGCGGGGGATAACCGAAGCGCGGTATTCACCGGGCACCTTGTCGGCTCGGCCCAGATCCGGGCGACCTCTCCCTCGCTCACATCGGTAAACTCCGGAACGATCACGGTTATCCCGGGAACGGCGCAAAGACTGGCCTTCATCCAGCAGCCTTCCAACGGGATCGCGGGAGCGGTCATTTCGCCGCCGGTGACGGTCCAGGTCAGGGACACGGCGAATAATGCTGTGGCGGCACAAAACGTGTCGGTGTCGATGACCCTCAGTTCCGGCACCGGATCGCTCGGCGGCACGATGACGCGACTGACGAGCGCGGCGGGCCTGGCGACCTTCGACGATCTCACGGTCAACGCGGCCGGAGTAAAGGCCCTGACGGCCGACGCCCCCGGCCTCACATCCGCAGTGAGCGGTAACTTCACGCTCTCCACATTTACCATCACCGCGACTGCAGGACCGAACGGGACCATCACCCCCTCCGGCGCCGTCCCGGTGAATTCCGGCGCGAACCAGTCGTTCACGATCGCGGCCAATTCAGGCTTCCACATCTCCGACGTTCTCGTCGACGGCGGATCGGCCGGGGCAGTCACGAATTACACGTTCACAACCGTCACGGCCAATCACACCATCTCGGCGAGCTTCTCTCCGGACACCGTCCAGGTGACCGTTCAGACGTCTCCGGCAGGCCGCTCGATCCTCGTGGACGGTGTTCCGCTGACGGCACCGCAGGTCTTCAACTGGGTATCCGGCAGCGCTCACACCATCGCCACCGACAGCATCCAGGGAACGGTGGGCACGCGGTACCTGTACCAGTCGTGGAGCGACGCCGGGGCCATCAGCCACTCCGTCTCTCCGGCATCGAACACGACCTACACGGCGACGTTCGGCACACAATATTTCCTGACAATGACGGCGGGAACGGGCGGTACGGTCAGCCCCGCGAGCGACTGGCACGACAACGGTGCGGCGGTCCCGATCTCTGCAACCGCGAACACCGGCTATTCCTTCTCGGGCTGGACCGGCACCGGCCCCGGCTCCTTCACCGGGATCACAAACTCGGTGAGCGTCACCATGAACGGCCCCATCACGCAGACGGGGAGCTTCAGCACGAACGCGATTTCGATCACCGTGGCCACCACCCCCGCGGGACGGGACATCATTGTCGACGGCACCACGTATACGAGCCCCCAGGTTTTCAACTGGACGGCGACTCAGCCGCATACGATATCGGTCGACAGCATTCAGAACGGTACGACGGATACACGGTACCTCTACGCCTCGTGGAGCGATGCCGGGGCGAGGACCCACACGGTTACACCGCTGGTTGACGGATCGTTCACGGCCAATTTTTCGACGCAGTATTTCCTGACGATGAACGCGGGCACGGGCGGAACGGTGAGCCCGCCGGGCGACTGGAAAAACCCGGGGACCATCGTCGCAATCAGCGCGACTCCCTCCACCGGCTACTCCTTCGACAGCTGGACCGGCACGGGGACCGGGTCATTCACGGGTACGACGAATTCCGTCAACGTCACGATGAACGGTCCCATCACACAGACGGCGGCGTTCACGCCGAATCCGATTTCGATCACCGTGGCCACCATTCCCGTCGGACGGTCGATCATTGTCGACGACACGGCCTACATCAGCCCGCACATCTTCAACTGGCTCGCCGCACAGCCCCACACGATCTCCGTCGACAGCATCCAGAGCGGTGCCGCGGGCACCCGCTACCTGTATTCATCGTGGAGCGATGCGGGAGCAAGGACCCATACCATCACCCCCCTGGTCAACGGGACGGTGACCGCCTCGTTCACCACGCAGCATTTCCTGACCATGGTCGCCAATCCGGGCGGCACCGTAACACCGGCGAGCAATTGGTACAACGCGTCCCCGAGCGTGCTCATTACCGGCACTCCCGATGCCGGATACATCTTCTCGTCGTGGACGGGCACCGGGACCGGTTCATATACCGGCACAGTCAACCCGCAAAGCATCACCCTCGGAGGGCCTGTCACGCAGACGGCGAATTTTGTCCAGCCCCCCGTCAACGTGACGATACAAACCAATCCGCCGGGGCGCACGTTCAGGGTTGACGGCGGCGGGCTCATCACGAACACGTTTACCTTCTCGTTCAGTCCCGGCACGACGCACACCGTGTCGGCCGACAGCATCCAGGAACCAACCTCCTCCTCACGCTTCGTCTGGACGAGCTGGTCCGACGGCGGGGCCAGGGCCCACACGCTGGTTTATCCCGGGAAGGACACCACCTTCATCGTCAACTTCAAGAAACAGTTCTTCCTGACGATGAATGCCGCCACGGGCGGAACGACGTCCCCGGCCTCCGGCTTCTTCGACAGCGCCCAGGTGGTGGGTATCACCGCCACCCCGAACGCGTCATACAGCTTCAGCGGATGGACGGGGGCGGGTACCGGTTCCTACACCGGCCCGAACAATCCTTCCAGCGTCATCATGAACAGCGAGATCACGGAAACCCCGGGCTTCACGCTGTCACCGATTGCCGTGACCGTGCAAACGAATCCGCCCGGACGCACATTCCTCGTGGATAATGTCCCCTACACCGGTTCCCAGGCCTTCGTCTGGTCGGCCACCGGTATCCACGCCCTGTCCACGACGTCGCCGCAGGGCGACACGGCGACGAGGTATTTCTTCTCCAACTGGAGCGACGGCGGAATTCAGACGCACAACGTAGCCCCGCTGACCGATACGACGTTCACCGTCAATTTTTCGACACAGTATTTCCTCACGATGGACACCGGAACCGGGTTTGGCACCGTTTCCCCGGCCAGCAACTGGTACAACGCCGGCCAATCGGCGGTCATCTCGGCGACACCGGATGCCGGCTATACCTTTACCGGGTGGACCGGCGCGGGAACGAGTTCCTACACGGGTCCGAACAATCCCGCGACCGTCACGATGAATTCCCCGGTGAAGGAAACGGCCAACTGGGCGGCCGGCACCATCCCGGTCACCGTCACGACCATTCCGGCCGGACTCGCCATCACCGTGGACGGCGTCGGCTATACGAGCCCCCAGGGGTTCAACTGGACCACGGGTTCGTCGCATACTATCGCGACGGACAGCATCCAGAACAGCGGGACGACCGGCCTGCGGTACAGGTGGATCACCTGGAACGATGCCGGGGCCATATCCCACACGGTCTCGCCCCTGTCATCGACGACGTTCACCGCCACGTTCCGGAGCCAGTATTTGCTCACGATGGTCGCCAACCCGGGCGGCACGGTCACTCCACCGACCGGCTGGTACGATTCCCTGAGCAGCATCATCATCACGGGCATTCCCAACACCGGGTACGGGTTCAACACGTGGTCAGGCACCGGGTCCGGAGCGTACAGCGGCTCGGCGAATCCGAGGACGATCAGCATCCTGGGGCCGATCACGCAGACGGCGAATTTCGCGCAACTGCCGGTCCAGGTCACGATCCGGACCAATCCGCCCAACAGGACCTTCAGGGTGGACGGCAGCGGGCTGATCACGAACACCTTTACGTTCACGTATAATCCGGGCGACGTCCCGCACACGGTGACCACCGACAGCATCCAGGCACAAACGCCCGCCTCCCGTTTCGTCTGGACGAGCTGGAGCGACGGCGGCGCAAGGGGCCATACGATCTTCTATCCCGGCAGGGACACCACGATCATCGTCAATTTCAAGAAACAGGTTTTCCTGACGATGAACGCCGGCACCGGCGGGACGGTCCTCCCGGCGAGCGGCTATTTCGACAGCGCCCAGGTCGTGGGGATCACCGCGACGCCTTCGGGCAGTTACACCTTCAGCGGGTGGGTGGGATCCGGCCCCGGATCCTATACCGGGCCGGACAACCCGGGGGGCGTGACGATGGACAGCGCCATCACGGAAACCGGTACCTTCACGCTGGCGCCCGTCAGCGTCACCGTCCAGACCAATCCCCCCGGACTCGAATTTATCGTGGACGGGACGCCGTACACCGGATCGCAGGCCTTTGTCTGGTCGGCGACCAACCCCCATACACTCGTCGCCACGTCTCCCCAGGGGGATACGGCGGCCCGGTTCATCTTCGCGAGCTGGAGCGACGGGGGGAACCAGACCCACGTCGTTTCGCCGGTCGGCGACACGACGTTCACCGTCAATTTCTCGGCCCAGTATTACCTTACCATGGATACGGGTACGGGCGGGGGAATCCTCTCGCCGACGAGCGGCTGGTTCAACGTCGGACAGGCCGTGCAGATTTCAGCAGCGCCCAACGCCGGCTACAACTTCGGCGGCTGGACGGGGACCGGCGCCGGATCGTATACCGGCCCGGACAACCCGGCCACCGTGACGGTGAACTCGCCGGTGAGGGAGACGGCGTCCTGGACCGCCGGATCGATCCCCGTGACCGTCACAACGTCACCCGCGGGACTGACGATCACCGTCGACGGAGTCGCGTACACGAGCCCTCAGACCTTCAACTGGACGACGGGATCGCCGCATACGATTTTCGCCGACAGCCTCCAGGCGAGCGGCACAACCGGCATGCGGTACCGGTGGACGTCGTGGAACGACGCCGGGGCCCTGACGCACACGGTCTCCCCCACATCGGCCGCCACATTCACGGCCGCGTTCGGGAGCCAGTACCTCCTGACGATGACCGCGAACCCCGGCGGGACCGTTACGCCTCCGACCGGCTGGTATGACGCCGCGAGCCCGGTGACCATCACCGGAATCCCGAACACCGGATTCAGCTTTTCGAGCTGGACGGGGACCGGCACCGGGTCATATTCCGGCGTGATAAACCCGAGGGGCATCACGATGAACGGGCCCATCACCGAGATCGCCAATTTCGTCCAGAACCCCTTCCAGGTCGTCGTGCAGACCATACCCGCGGGACGGACGTTCAGGGTGAGCGGCGCCAATTACACGACGCTCCAGACGTTCAGCATCTCCCCCGGAACCGTGATGAGCCTGTCGATCCCCGTCAACCCCCAGAGCGGGCCGGCGGGCACCCAGTACGCCTGGGCGAACTGGAGCGACAGCGGGACGATCTCGCACAACTTCACGCCGACAAGCGACACCGTCATCACGGCCGCGTTCACGACGCAGTATTTCCTGTCCATGATCGCCGGCACGGGAGGCACGGTCGCGCCGCCGTCGGGCTGGTTCGACAGCGGGGCCCCCGTCCCGATCACCGCCTCGCCCGCCGGCGGGTACACGTTCAGCGGCTGGGTCGGATCCGGCAGCGGCAGCTACTCCGGTCCGGTCAATCCTTCGTCGGTCACGATGAACTCGCCGATCACCGAGACCGCGAGTTTCACTCTTTTCCCGATCACGGTCCGGATGCGGTCGAATCCCCCGGGCAGGACGGTCCTGGTGGACACCGTCGCGTACGTGACGCCGGCGGACCTCATCTGGACCAGCGGCACCTCCCATATCGTCTCGGCCGATTCGATCCAGGACGGCGTCACCGGGGTCCGCCACATCTGGACCGGCTGGAACGACGGCAAGGCGAGGACGCATGCGGTCACGGGGCTCTCGGACACCACTTTCACGGTGAATTTCCGCTCCCAGTATTTCCTGACGATGACCGCCGGTACGGGCGGCAGCGTGGCGCCGGCGAGCGCGTGGCACGACAGCGGGGCGAACGTCCCGATCACCGCCGCCGGGAACACCGGGTACAGTTTCGCGAGCTGGACGGGGGCCGGGACCGGTTCGTACACCGGCACGCTCAATCCCTCGGCGGTGACGATGCTCTCGCCGGTGAGCGAAACCGCGAACTTCTCGGTGAACACCATCAGCGTCACGGTCCGGACGAATCCCGACGGATATCCGGTCCTGGTCGACGACACGCTCTACACCAGCCCGAAGACTTTCCTGTGGCCGGCGGGATCGAACCACGCGATTTCCACGGATTCGGCCCAGGCGCCTTCCGGCGGGACGCGCCTGGCCTGGAGCTCCTGGAACGACGGCGGGGCGAGGACCCACACCGTGGCGCCGCTCACCGATTCCACGTTCACCGCGGCCCTCGGGACCCAGTACTACCTCACGATGAGCACGAACCCCGGCGGGACGGTCACGCCTCCCAGCGGATGGTTCAATTCCGGGCAGATCGTGCCGATCACGGCGACGCCGAACACCGGCTACACCTTTGCCAGCTGGAGCGGGAGCGGAACCGGCTCGTACAGCGGACTCATCAACCCCCGGAACATTACAATAGGCGGGCCGATTTCCCAGACGGCGAACTTCAACCAGAACACGGTGCTCGTCACCGTGCAGACCGACCCGCCCGGAAGGACGTTCAGGGTCGACGGCACGTCGTACACGACGATCAACACGTTCAGCTTCCTTCCCGGCACGTCGCACCTGTTCGCAGCCGACTCCATCCAGCCGGGCGTGAACGGACGGCGCTACCTCTGGATCGGCTGGAGCGACGGAGGCGCGAGGTCGCATAACTTCGTGGCGCCCGGGAAGGATTCGACCGTCGTCGTGAATTTCGGCCTGCAATACGAACTCTCGACGTTTTCGAATCCCCTTGCGGGCGGGACCATCCAGCCCTCGGGCCAGACGTACTACGACGCCGGGGACACGGCGACGGTGCTGGCCGTCTCGAACACGGGGTACGCGTTCACCTCCTGGAGCGGAAGCATCAGCGACAGCGTGAATCCGGTTTCCCTCATCATGGACACGGCGAAGAACCTGGTCGCGAACTTCCAGCCCGCGGCTTTCGTCCGAATCCTGACGAATCCCCCGGGCCGGACGGTGAGCGTGGACGGGTTCGCCATGGTGGCCCCCGATTCGTTCAACTGGCTGCTGAATTCCACGCACACGATCGGAACGATCACGCCGCAGGACGGCGAGACCGCGACCCGGTATCTCTGGACGGCATGGAGCGACGGCGGGGCGATTTCCCACCCGGTCACCGTCAACCGCGACACGACATTTACGGCCGACTTCCAGACGCAGCATTACCTCTTCATCGGTTCTGCAGGAAACGGGACGACACAACCCGGAGAAGGGTGGCATAACCAGGGCTCGACGGTCGAAATTTCCGCGACCCCGGACTCCGGGTACGGCTTCATCGAGTGGGACGCCGACGACAGCCCGGCCGGGTACTCCGGCTTCAGCAACCCGGTGACCCTGACGATGTCCGGATGGGCGACACAGGTGGCGAGCTTCGGCTTCATCCTGCCGCCTCCCTCGCTCGCCGGCATCCCGAACCACTCCGTGGACCAGCCGATCATCCCGCGGTTAAGCTGGAACGGTTACCCCGGCGCAAATTCATACATCGTGCAGGTGGCGACCGACAGCCTCTTCTCGCCGCAGTCGAATATCGTGGACAGCTCCGGCATCGCCGATTCGACGATCCTCCTGCCCGTCCTGAAAAACGTGCAGCAATATTTCTGGAGGGTCAAGGCGCGCGTCGGCGCCAACATCACGTCGTTCTCCGAGACCAGGGACTTCACGACCACCGGCGCGACCATCGCCGTCACTTCTCCCGCCCTCAACTGGGGCACCGGGTTCAGTTACGACATCTCCTGGGCGGCGCAAAACCTCTCGGGGAACGTGAACGTCCTCCTCTCGGTCGACGGGGGAAGCGCCTTCTCCATCGTGGATTCGAACAGGCCCGGCACATCGGCCCGGTACAGGGTTGCGCTCGCGCAGACCCCCTCGAACTTCTGCATCATCCGGGTGGCCTCGACCCTGAACGGGCAGTTCTACGGGGACAGCAGAACCTTCTCGATCCTCCCCGGCGCCCTGCCGCTCATCGTCCCGGTTTCCGCGGTGATCCCGTTCCCGGCCGAGCCGACGATCTCGACCTTCTACAGGCTCGTCAGTTTCCCGGGCGTCGTGGACACCCTGGTCCGGCTCAACGCCCTCATCCCGGGGGCGAATCCCAGGGACTGGAGGATGTTCGCCGACAACGGCAGGCCGGAGAACTACCTCGCGGAGATGGGACCCTCGTCGGCATTCGAAACGGGGCGCGGGTACTGGCTCCTGAAGAGGAACGACCTCGGGATCTCCGCGAACATGGTGATGCCTCCGCTCGACACCAATAACGCGGTCTACCGGATCCGGCTCCGTTCGGGATGGAACATCGTCGCCAATCCGTTCGACAGGATCGCGTCGTGGAGCTCGATCCTCGCCCTGAACGGGCTTCCCTCCACCACCCCTCTCTACGGGTATGAGGGGAGCTACCAGAGCGCCCCGCTCCTGGTGCCGTTCCGCGGTTACTACTTCTTCAATACGGCAAACCTTGCCGAATTGAAGATCGCGTACCCGTTCGGGACCGCGATCCCGTCGGTGGCGGCCCGCGAGGTCGACTGGGAGCTCCGGCTGGAATACTCATCGGCGGTCAACGACGACCCGGCGAACTTCATCGGCGTCGCGGCGGCGGCAGGGGAAGGACTCGACGACATGGAAAGCCACAAGCCCCCGATCTTCCTCGACCAGGGGTTCCTCTATTTCAAGCGGCCCGACTGGGACCGTGAATACGACCTCTTCAACACCGATTACCGTCCGTCCGTGGGCGATGGGCAGACCTGGGAATTTGAGGTCTCCAGGGAGTACGGAACGACCGGCACCCTGCGCTTCGAAGGGATTGACGGCATTCCGCCGGAGTACGAGGTCGTCCTCATCAACGGCTACAACAGCGCGCCGGTCAACCTGAGGGACCACGCGGAATATTCCTTCACGAGCGTCAGCACGACGATGCCGTTCAGGATCCTGGTGGGCCCCGAGGGTTACGTGGAACGGCAGGTGGCGGCGGAAATACCGAAGGAGATCGGGCTCTCCCAGAATTTCCCGAATCCCTTCAATTCGACGACGTCGATCAGCGTGAAACTGCCGCGCGACGCCAGGATCCGCCTCGACGTGTACTCGGTGCTCGGCCGGAAGGTCGCGACGGTCGCCGACGGCGATTACTCCGGCGGCGTGCACACTTTCCTCTGGGAAGGGACGGACGACCGGGGGATGCCGGTGTCGAGCGGCGTCTACCTCTACAGGCTTGTGGAAGGCGACATGCTGATTCAGGCCAAAAAAATGATCATCGCTAAATAGGTGACGTATGATAGCATTATTCGATAAACTCAGGAAGCCCGTGATCTACGGGCTCCTCCCGGTCCTGATCTGCCTGGTGACCGACTCCCGCGCAATCGCCGGGGGACTGCCGCCCGACGACGAGGAGGTCCAGGGGACCAACATCCGGTGGACCGTGAAGGACGACGTCATCATCATCAATTACGACCTTCTCGAATCGGTCGACATCAAGTACCGGGTCGACGTGATCATGAAGCGGGAAGGGGACGAGGCGTTCGCGGCCATTCCGTTGACGGTCGAGGGCGACATCGGGGAGGGATTTTACGCCGGGAAGAACCGGGAGATCCGGTGGTACTACCGGAGGGATTATCCGAGCGGGTTCCAGGGGGCCGGGTATTTCTTCGAATTCCGCGTCGAGAAGATCGGCGAAGACAATACGGTCCTGTATTACGCGCTCGGCGCCGCGGCGATCGCAGGGGGCGTGCTGGCCTTTATCGTGGGCCGGAGCCAGGAAGAGCCGGCCGTCGTGGGGATCCCCGGTCCGCCGGTGAGACCATAATCCCGCGTTCGCCATCGGGGGATTCAGGACCGGCGTCGCGCCGCAGCGACCGGCGGTCTTTGGAAAAAAACAGGGGAATCGTTAAATTCCCCTGTTCAATTTCCGCCCCATCTTGCGGAACTCCCTCTTTCGTCATTCGGCGCTATCGTCTAACGGTCAGGACGTAGCCCTCTCAAGGCTGAAATACGGGTTCGATTCCCGTTAGCGCTACAATTTTCACTCCTACCGTATCAGCACGAACTTCCCGATCTGCCGGCCGAAATCGGATTCCACGGTGTACACGTATACGCCGCTGGCGAGGGCCCGGTTGCTCGAGCTCAGGAGGTTCCACTCCATCTCCCCTCTGTCGGGCTGGCTCTCCGGGGCATCGTACTCGAGCGTCGTGATCTGGTCCCCGGTGAGGCT